>JAZUKS010000074.1:0-26929 GCA_045643405.1 Bacteroidaceae bacterium
TGACTTCGACCTCCGCGTTGAGTCACAGGCTGGTGAGTGCTACATCCTCTCCCTCACTTATGAGCAGTTCAAGCCAGAGATCGACGTTACCAACATCGACCAGAACAAGCACCTTGTGGAGATCCACGAGTCTGACGGCAAGAACGACATCCTCCAGCAGATTGAGCATGGAGCGTTGAGCATTGTGGGTGGTTACAAGGCTTTGGGACGCCTCTACCGAGGCATCATCTGTCCCTCGTTGCGCCAGTATGCCATGCTGGGCGACGCCGCGGCTATGACCGACCGCGAAGCAGGTACCGATGACGACCGTTGGATCTTTACAGAGAACAATCCCTCGCGTGAGTTGTCAACAGCCGCCAACCTGGCCGCTACGGCACGCGTACTGAAGGACTTCAATCCATCCCTGAGCCAGGAATGCCTGAACATTGCCCAGACACTCTTCGAAAAGACAAACGCACAGGGAGGTGCGACACGCGCCAAGATGCAGGCCGCAACCGAGTTATATCTGGCCACAGGCGAGAAAGTGTACCTTGACTACATCGTTAGTGGAACACCTCACGGAGAATGGTATCTGGCACGTGTGGAACAACAACTGCGCACCAGCAAGGACAAGAACGTGAAGAAGTGGTGCAACAGTTACAAGGCATCGTTGCAGAACTACAGCACGCAACTGGCCAATACCGTCAAGAAAACACCTTATGGTGTACCTTACGAGCCCTCTATCTGGGGAGCAGGATGGGACATTCAACGCTTCGGTTTTGAGAACTACTTCCTGGCCAGCGCCTATCCCGACCTATTCTCAAAGGACCCCGTCTGCAATGCACTCAACTTTGTGCTGGGTTGTCATCCCGGTAGCAACCAAGCCTCGTTTGCATCCGGCGTAGGTGCCAAGTCGGCCACCGTGGGTTACGGCCTCAATCGTGCTGACTGGAGTTATATACCCGGTGGTGTCATCTCTGGCACAGCCCTGATACGTCCCGACTTCCCCGAGTTGCTCACCTTCCCCTTCCTCTGGCAACAGACAGAATACGTTCTGGGGGGCGGTTCAAGCCACTACATGTTCCTGGTGCTCGCTGTCAAGCAACTGTCGGGAAAGTAACACCATATAGAAGACAATGAAGAAAGAACGTTAATAAACACCCAAGAGCCCTGCATTCTCCTTTTTGAATGCAGGGCTCTTTTCCTCCTCACAGTCTTTGAGGAACCGTATTTGCTAAGAAATTAAAAAAACTAAAAGAAATTGAAGAATGTGCTGATTTGCAATCTATGGGTAACAAGGACATCTTCTTATCCCATCACCTCACTTAATCATCACGATGCGTGTTACCACGGCTTTGTTGCCGTCGGGGGTATTAGAGATGACGTGGTAGATGCCACTTGACACGCGCTTGCCTTGCTTGTTGCAACCGTTCCATGTGCAAGTGCCACCATTCGAGACGCCACTCCACACCAACTGTCCGGTAGTGGAGCATATCTTCACTTCCGAATCGAAGACCAAACCCTCAATACGGATAAGACCCGTGTAATCGGGACGTACAGGATTGGGATAGGCAATGACATTGTCGCTGTCCAGTTCGTCGGATGCCTCTGTAGCATCGCCCATGAAACTGCACAGTCCACGGTCAGTACCTATCATTACCTCTCCCGTCTTGGGGTTTACGGCAATGCATTGTATGGTTTTAGAGAGAAGCGGTGAGTCGTCCGGCAAGAAGTGGTGCAACATCTCCGTACCGTCGGCACTTACCAGATACACGCCATCGCTCTCCGTGCCGACCCACTTACGATTGGCACCATCAACGGCAATGCAGTTTATCTCCACACCGTTCAGCAAGTAGTCGGCATTGTTGGAACCGTCATTACGTGATATCTTGACCTGCGTGAAGTAGAAATCGTTATCGAAGAACTTGCTGGGCTTGTCAATAACAAAGAGTCCCAAGTTGGTTCCGCACCAGATGCGACCAGACAAGTCTTCGGTCATACAATGGAACTGGTCGGGCGTATAAGACGTTCCGTCCTGATTGACAATGGTGGTGCGCAACTTATGCTGGTCATCGCGCGTATTGCCCAACGTGCCGTTGGTATAGAAGCCGAAGAATCCACGCTGGTTCATTCTGCGACAAGTCAGGAAGTTGACGCCACTCGACGAGAACAGGTAACCGTCGCATTGTGTTTCCTTGGCAATCTCGCTGTAATAAAGCGCATGCCACTTGCGGTTGGGCGTCAGCACACGAATAATCGTATCTGTCTCCTGATTGCACATCCACAGATTGCCCTCACGGTCGTACTCCAGACAAGTGGCGCTCACATAGTTCATATACGACTTGTTATCGGGCAGGATAGACTGCAACGGACTGTTGTCGCTGTTGTAAAGTCCCACGAACTTGCCGTCACGATACTCATACAAACCCGTACGGTAAGGACTTGCGAAGTGATGATTAGCGTCGGATGGGTCTTGCACAATGTCAGTAGTATTCCAGTGCCACAAATCAGGATAATCCTCTGCCGGTTTCTTCTCGTCGAGATAAGACCACGTTTCACCATCGTACATCATTGCCGTAGCAGGATTGAAGATGGCCTGATAGGTATTGATACCTCCGGCAACCAACAGACGGCAACCGCCATTGCCATCCGTATCATAATGCATTCGATAGAAGAGGTCGCGACGGGGACTATTGGGCTGGATGCACTCGTTGCCACTGACAAACGCCTCTTCATTCAGTTTGTAAGGTTTCAATCCGTCCTCGCCCTCACTTGCCCAGAAAATACCAGACTTGCCCAACGACACATCCTTCCACGCATTGCCGAAGGTGTAGGTCTTCAGGTTGCCATCTTCGGCAACTATATTAACCTGACTGGCATTACCGAAGCAAATTCTGCCATCGTCAAAGAAACGAAGGTAGTTGAACGTGCCGTTCTTGATGGTCTTGTATGCCACCTTGTCGAAGCAGAACACGCCATTCTTGTTCATGGCATACACCCCTTCTGACGAGGGTTCCAGTACCGCCCAGTTGCCTGCACCACTACGCTTGTGCCAGTTCGACTGATTGTAGATCTGCGTGCTGTTCAAGGACGATGTGTAAAGTCCCTTTGATGTGCCGATCCATGCAACACTGTCAACCACCGTCACAGCATCAACGGCCACGCCCAGTCGATAGGTTTCAAGAATCACACCCTGTTTCAGGTCCATAATCAGGAAACCGAAATCCGTACTCAGATACGCCATTTCACCCTGAACCATCACACTGTTTACGCTCTTGCTGTCGATGGCTTTGTCCTTCAAGGCCGAGATATTACGCACATTATCATCCAGACCGAGCAGGTCGATATTCTCGTTTTCATACACCAACACAAAGCACTTGGCTTCCTTGCTGTAAGCCATCTGGCTGATGCGCACGTCGTTCAGGTCGTCAACGCTGTCGTACAACTTGACACTTCCGTCCTCGGTGTCATAGCGCAACAGGTTGCCGTCCATCAAGCCATACACACACGAGCCAGCCACAAAGTTCTTTGTTGCATTCTGATAAGAGGGATAAGCCTTCCACTCGCCCAGCAACTGGGCGTAAAGGTCATGCTTTGCCACTCCAAGAAGAAGCAAGATGCAACAGATGATAAGGTGTATGCGTTTCATATTATCTTATTATTATGTTTGCTGATGAGAGATACTCTCAAAACAGCATCACAGCATAGCCGAATTACTTTTCTTCCTGCAAGAACTCCACAAGTTTCTGTGTGGCACGTCCACGATGACTGATGCGGTTCTTCTCGGCAGGTCCCATCTCGGCAAAACTGACGCCCGCCTCGGTAGGAGCAAAGATGGGATCGTAACCGAAACCATCGGTACCGCAACGCTCGGGAAGTATCTCACCCTCTACGATTCCCTCAAAGAGATGCTCTTCTCCGTTCTGTATGAGAGCAATGACCGTGCGGAAACGTGCCTTGCGGGTTGTGGCATCCTTCAGTTTGTCGAGCAAGCAAGCGATATTGGCATCCGAGTCGTGACTGTCGCCATAACCGTTCATCAAGCCAAAGCGAGCCGTATAGATGCCCGGACCTCCACCCAGGGCGTCAACCTCCAGACCCGTATCATCGGCAAAGCAGTCCAGACCGAAGTGCTCATACACATACTGAGCCTTCTGCAAGGCATTGCCTTCAAGCGTATCGCTCGTTTCGGGAATGTCATCAAAACAGCCAATCTCCTTCAAACCCTTCACCTCGTAACGCTCGCCCAGAATCTGACGAATCTCACGAAGTTTATGCTCGTTGTTGGTGGCCATGATGAGCGTTGCCACTCCACCCTGCCCCTCATCCATAGGGAGGGGAGTTGTTACTTTATTCTGCTTGTTTTCTTCCATGAAAAGAAATTTCTTTTTTTATTTACCTTTCGCAAGTTGTGCTGGCGAAACTTAAAGTCCCTTAATTTTTAATCTTATCGAATCCTTCGCCAAACACACCCTCCACATTGCTCACCGAGACAAATGCGTTAGGGTCGATGTGACGGATGAGTCGCATGATGATGGTTCTCTCGCGCTTCTTTGCCAAGATGAAGAGCAGGATTCGCTCTTCCTTGCTGAACCATCCCTTTCCGTTCAGCACGGTGACACCACGTCCCACCTTGTCGCTTACCTCATTGGCAATCTCCTCGTACTTGTTGCTGACAATATAGAACTGCACACTCTGGTTGGCAGAGTTGAGCACATAGTCGAGCACTGTCATCGAGATGAACATGGCCACATATCCTACCAACATTTTCTCTACATCGTGCAACACGAAATATCCGCAACTCACGATGACAATGTCGATGAACAGCAAGATGCGTCCCAACTGCATGTCGCGGTATTTGTTGATGCAAGACGCGATGATGTCTGAACCGCCCGTACTGCCCCCCGACTGGAAGACAAGCGCCAGGCCCACACCCTCAAAGCATCCTGCCAGGACGCAAGCCATGAACATCTCATCGCCTACCAGTTTGGCCAGCGTACCGTCGGGTTGCGTTATCAGGTCCTGGCACAATGCGATGCCGAACGAGATAATGACATTGGCCACCAGCGTTCGTGCCGTGTAGCGCCAGCCCATAATCCAGAAAGCAATAGCCAGCAACACAAAGTTAATAAGAAAATACCCATACTGGGCAGGGAAGCCCGTTGCATAATAAACAAGGGCCGCCACACCACCCATGCCTCCGCTCGTTATCTCGTAGGGAAGCATGAAGCAAGTGTATCCGATGGTAAAGAACACGATGCCTAACAGCATAAAACTGTAGTCGCGTATGATTCCAACGATGTCTTTCTGGTTCATATTTCTATCCTTTGTTGCCTGTTGACAATAACTGTTGTTCAAAACTGTTGTCCGTTGACAGCCATCCGTTGTCCGTTGTCTGTACTACGGTTTAATGGCATTGAAGCCCAATCCGTAGGCTCCTTCCACTCGATGCTGGGTGACGAATGCGGCTGGGTCGATGGCGTGTATCAAACGCAGTACCTTGATGGTTTCGCGCTTGTGCACCACCACCACGATGACCTTCATGCCTTGATGCGTGTAACCGCCCTCACCGACCATCAGGGTCATGGTGTGTCCCGTCTGCTTGCTTATCTCGGCACAGAGTTTCTCGTGCTCCACGCTATAGATGGTGAACTGCACATCCTGGCGCGAACTATTGAGCAACATATCGAACGAGAAGGTGTAGATGAACAGCGTAACGTAACCGAAAACCACCATTCTCCACTCGTGGAACAAGGGCCAACACAAGGCAATGACGAAGAAGTCGAGATAAAGCATCACTCGACCCAACGAGATATTGCGGTACTTGTTGACCAAGGCTGCCACGATATCCCAACCGCCCGTGCTTCCTCCGGCCAGGAACACCAGTCCGATGCCCAATCCGTTGAAGATAGCACCCAGGATGCAGGCCATCGAGTCCTGTCCCTCATCGAGCACCTTGAGCAGTTCGCCTCCGCTATCGGTCATCACGTCCTGCCCCAGTTGCAGATAGAACGACATGGCCACCACGGCATAAGCCGTCTTGAGGGCAAACTTGGGTCCCAACTGCCACCATGCCAGCATTAGCAGAATGGCATTGGCCATCAGGATGCTGTACTGCATGGGGAAACCCGACGCATACTGGAAGATAGCCGCCAAACCGGCCATGCCTCCCGTGGGAATCTTATAAGGAAGCAGGAAGACGGCCCATCCGAAGGAATAGACCGCCATACCTAGGTTTATGGAGAAGAAGTCCTTCAGGAAGGTCCATGCATTCTGCTTTGTGAAAACAGTTTTTCCCATAATCCTTATTTCTTTTTGGTTGAAGGTTGAAGCCCCCGTCGCTTGCGACACCTTTCCTTGGGGGAAGACCCCCTCCGTCGCTCCGCGACACCTCCCCCTCCATGGGGAGGGGCTGGCGCAATGAAAGGGGAAGGTTGATTGAGGGTTGAGGAGCGAAGATTGGCGGTTGAAGATTATCGGTATAACTATTTACGATTTCTAACCTTTAATAGCTTTCAGCGAGATCTATAACCTCTAACCACTAACCTTTAACCTTTAATAACTTCTAACCTTTAATAACCTTTATTTTACTACGATGTTGACGATACGGCCGGGCACGGCAATGGTCTTCACAACCTGCTTGCCATCGAGGTAACGCTTGCTCTCTTCGGCTGCCATTACCTGGTCAATCATCTGCTGAGAAGTAGCGTCGGCTGCAAATTCCATCGTGAAACGAACCTTACCGCAGAACTGAACGCCTACCTTAACGGTACTCTCTACGAGATACTTCTCGTCCAACTCGGGCCACTGAGCATCGCAAACGCTGGTAGTGTTGCCCATTGCCTCCCACAACTCCTCGGCAATATGGGGAGCGAAGGGAGCGATGAGTACTGCCAGAGGCTCGAGAACCTTGCGACTGGTGCACTTCTGCTGTGCCAACTCGCTGGTTGCCACCATAAAGGCGGGGATAGAGGTATTGTAAGAGAAGGCCTCGATGTCGGCACTTACCTTCTTGATGAGCTTGTGCAAGGTCTTCATATTGTCGGCTGTAGGCTCGCTGTCGCTAACCTGCAACTGGTCGTCGACTTTTGTGCCATGGTCATAACTACCCCAGTACAATGCCCAGAACTTCTTCAGGAAGCGGAAGCAACCGTCGATACCGTTGGTATCCCAGGGCTTTGACTGCTCAACAGGACCGAGGAACATCTCGTACAGACGAAGTGTGTCGGCACCATAGTTCTCGACAATCATATCGGGATTTACAACGTTGAACATTGACTTCGACATCTTCTCGATAGCCCAACCGCAAACGTACTTGCCATCCTCGAGCACGAACTCTGCGGTGGCATACTCGGGGCGCCATGCCTTGAAGGCCTCGGTGTCGAGCACATCGTTCTTCACGATGTTCACGTCTACGTGGATAGGAGTGGTGTCGTACTGATCCTTCAAACCGAGCGACACGAAGGTATTGGTGTCCTTGATACGGTAAACGAAGTTAGAACGTCCCTGAATCATACCCTGGTTAACGAGTTTCTGGAAGGGCTCTTCCTTCTTGCTCACGCCCAGGTCTACGAGGAACTTGTTCCAGAAACGAGAGTAGATCAAGTGACCGGTAGCATGCTCACTACCACCCACATAGAGGTCTACGTTCTGCCAATATTCGGCACACTTCTCGCTGATGAGCGCCTCGCTGTTGTGGGGGTCCATATAGCGCAGGTAGTAAGCGCTTGAACCGGCAAAACCGGGCATGGTATAGAGTTCGATGGGGAACACGGTCTTGTTGTCGATGAGGGTATTCTCCACAATCTTGCGGTTAGCCTCATCCCAAGCCCACTTGGTAGCATTGCCCAATGGGGGTTCGCCTGTCTCGGTGGGAAGGAACTTCTCTACTGCGGGCAACTCGATGGGCAGGCACTCCTCGGGAATCATTGTGGGGATGCCGTTCTTATAGTATACGGGGAAGGGCTCGCCCCAGTAGCGCTGGCGACTGAAGATGGCGTCGCGCAAACGGTAGTTCACCTTGACGCGACCCAGGTTGTGAGCCTTCACGAAACGCTTGGTCTCGGCAATAGCCTCCTTGATGGTCTTGCCGTTCAGGCAGAGCGACTCACCATCATAAGCAACTGCCAACTTGCCCTCGGCGGGACTGTTGGTCACAACACCCTCCTTGGCGTCATAACTCTCCTCGCTCACATCGGCCCCCTCAACCAGGGGAACGATGGGCAGGTTGAAATGCTTGGCAAAAGCATAGTCACGACTATCGTGAGCAGGAACGGCCATGATGGCACCGGTTCCGTAACCTGCCAAGACGTATTCTGCAATATAGATGGGACACTTGTCGCCGGTGATGGGGTTGATACCGTAAGCACCACTGAACACACCAGTAACAGTATGGTCAATCATACGCTCACGCTCGGTACGGCTCTTCACATAACTGAGGTACTTCTCCACCTCTTCCTTCTGGTCGGCGGCAGTAACCTGCTGAACCAGTTCGCTCTCGGGAGCCAGTACGAAGAATGTAACACCGAACATGGTATCGGCACGGGTGGTAAAGATGGTGAAGTCGGCATCCTGACCGTCAATCTTAATCTGCACCTCGGTACCCTCAGAACGACCGATCCAGTTCTTCTGAGTCTCCTTGATGGAGTCGCTCCACTGGATGGTGTCGAGACCGTCGAGCAGACGCTGAGCGTAGGCACTTACACGAAGGCACCACTGGCGCATCTTCTTCTGCTCCACGGGGAAACCACCGCGAACGCTCACACCGTCAACCACCTCGTCGTTGGCAAGCACAGTACCCAACTGAGGGCACCAGTTCACCATCGTCTCGCCCAGGAAGGCAATACGGTAGTTCATCAGCACGTCGTTCTTCTGCTTCTCGTCCATGGCCTTCCACTCCTCAGCGGTGAAGGTCATCTCCTCACTGCAAGCCACGTTCCAGTCGCCCGTACCCACCTCTTCGAAGTGAGCAATCAGCGTCTCGATGGGCAGAGCCTTCTGAAGCTTGTTGCAGAAGAACGAGTTGTACATCTTCTGGAATGCCCACTGTGTCCAATGGTAGTAACCGGGAGCACAGGTACGCACCTCACGGTCCCAGTCGAAGCAGAAACCAATCTTATCCAACTGCTCGCGATAGCGGTCGATGTTGGCAAAGGTAGTCACCTCGGGGTGCTGACCGGTCTGGATGGCATACTGCTCTGCGGGCAGACCATAGGCATCGTATCCCATGGGGTTCAGCACATTATAACCCTGCAAGCGCTTGTAGCGAGCATAGATGTCGCTGGCAATATAGCCGAGGGGGTGACCCACATGCAAGCCGGCACCGCTGGGATAGGGGAACATATTGAGGACATAGAACTTCTTACGGCTATCATCCTCACTCACTTTATAAGTCTTGTTGGCAACCCAGTTCTGGTGCCATTTCTGCTCAATTTCTCTAAAATTGTACTCTTTCATACCTTATTAATTACATTTTGTGTGCAAAGGTACGAATAAGCGAGCGAAATACCAAATTTATTTGAGTATTTCCGAGCGAGAGTACTTTCGACGAAGTCAAAGTACAAAGCGAAATACCAAATTTATTTGTCGCTTTGGAAATTTGTCGTATAGTTGTTTAGGAAAAGTTTGCTTTGCCATTTGGTATCACCAAGAAATCTTACAAGAAACGGCCAAACAACCTAACATACAATTCTATGTGTAAAATTTTCACCCAATCACCATGCAACAAGGTTCCTCCAACGTGTTTCTACTCTATCTCCAAAGAGAAGACGATTAAATCACAATCAAATTACAATAAATTCTAAGAAACATTGGACTTTCATTGGAGTTTGATTGGACTTTGATTGGACTTTTAGCACAGTCACCTCGCAGGAAATACATAGTTAGAGCATCACTAAATGACAAGAGTGGTATTGTTCAAAAAGACTCTATTGCCACATCACGAGGGCGAAATCAGTGTCCTTCCAGCAACTTCCATGTAATGTTTAATGAATACACAACAAGAATAATGAGTTCTCCCCTACCTGCCCTCTTCCAAACATTTTTACGACAAAAAAGCATGAATTATTATACCAATTATATAATACGAGAAGAAAAATGCACGAAAATTGCACTTTTTTGCAAAAACATGCTATACTTTTCAAAAAAAAAGACGTACCTTTGCATACGTCATTTATATTTTTGAAGTAACAAATCTATTTTAACCAAGGATAAACAACCCAAAAACACAATGAAAAAAACAACATTTCAGGCAATAATGCGTCACGCATTAGTGCTCTTTTTCATGCTTGCTCCCCTGCAACTCTTTGCACAAAAGAACCTGCGCGAGGGTTATGTGATCACTTTGAAAGGCGACACGCTTTATGGCGTCATCGACTTCCGCCTTGCCTCAATGAACTCAAAGCGGTGCATCTTCAAAAAGGATGGAGATACCGAGTTCAAGACCTATCTTCCCGGAGAGATTGACAGTTACAGATTTACGAACAATGGTATCTATTATGTAAGCAAGGAAATTGAGACACCAGACGAAGGACGCAAGAAGGTCTTTGTGGAATACGTACTTCGCGGTAACATGAATCTTTACCAGATTGGAGAAAGCGACATGCTTCTCGAAGACGAAGAGGGAAACATGAAACAGTTCTCTATTGAAAAGGCGATAAATGCCACCAATGTCAGAGAACTGCACGAGGAGATGGACGATGTGCTGGACTTGCTCAAGAAGAGTCCCACTGCCACCAGTATCCTCTTCAACAAGACAAAGTGCCGTGACAACACCAAGGCTGCCGTACTGGCTTATGTCAACGAAGCGTGTCCGGACGGACATTGCGAAGCATTTGAATACAAGAAGAAGAAAAGTCCAAAGGAGGACTATATTGTACATCCATGGGTAAAGGTTGGATACAAACTCACCCAATACAAGGTTGCGGTGCTGAACGAATCGTTAACAGGTAGCGCACCTCTGGTTTCGATAGGCGCTGATGCCCATCTGGACCGTTTCATCAGAGGTTTGATGTTCAGCATTGGCGTATCATTCGAACCCGGCAGGGCATCTCGCGAAACCAGCAATCTGTTCCAGGGAGTGGATGGCATTCACCTCAACGGAGAGAAAATGGTGAAGTGCAATTTCAACCAATTTCAAATCGTACTGGGTCCTGGCTACAGGTTTGATACGGGAAAGTTGAAGACACGCGTCAAGGTAGGCGCAGCCGTGCCTTTTGCCTCACGAAAATTTGACCTCGAAACGTTCGGCTACTACTATCGTGGAAGCGGATACGAGAACACGTATAAGGTGGAAAACAATTGGAAGTTCTTCTCTCAGTATGGTTGGTATGCCGGCATCGGCGTGGAATATCCCATGAAGAAGTTCGCCTTGGTATGCGACCTGGAATACATCCACAACCGCAATGATCGACATCTGGGAACATTAAATACGCTCTATGACCAATACGACGTTTTGAATCAGAATGCCGTGAGCCTGTCAGTGGGCGTAAAACTCTGATACACAAACATCAATGCCTCAACCTATCGTCGTGTGACACCTTAAGGAACCGACGTAGGTAGAGGATGCCTGCCGTGGTGAGTCCGAAGGGGAAGCCCATCCAGATGCCGAAAGCCTGCCACTTCAGCACCACGCCCATGATGTAACTTAGGGGCAACGAGATGACAATGTAGGCAAGGAAAGAATACAACATCAGTTTCTTCACGTCGCCCAAGCCACGCAAGGCATTGGCAAAGGTCACCTGCATACCATCGCCCAACTGATAAAGCACCAAAGGATAGGCCATGCCTGCCACGATGGTGGCAACCTCGGCATCGTCGGTAAAGAGGAACGAGACGTCGTGACGGAACGAGAATGCTATAGCGCTGAGCACAACACCCACGCAAAGTATCATCTCCCAACCGGCAATGGCGGCGTGGCGCACGCCACGCATATCGCGCAAACCATTGTAATTGCTGACACGAATGGTAACGGCCGACGATATACCTATGTAGAACATGAAGATGAGATTGGCCATATTGATCATGACCTGATGGGCGGCCAGCACTTTCGTACCCATCCATCCCAGGAAGATGGCAACGAGGGTGAACGATGCCGTCTCAACACCCATCTGTATGGCAATGGGCCAACCTAAACGGTTCAGCAGACTCATGTCGGCACGGTTTGACTTCACCACCTTCCATTGCGCCACATACTGCTTGTACTTAGGACGAAGGAAGAACACGCCCACCGACAACAGCAAGATGACCACACGCGAAGAGAACGTTGCCCATGCAGCTCCTTCAATGCCCATCTCGGGAAAGCCCCAGTTGCCGAATATCAAGAGCCAGTTGCCTATGATATTCCACACATTGCCGACAAGCATGATGGCCATAGCCACGGCAGTATCGTTGATGCTATCGGTGAACTGCTTGAAGGCATTGGTCATAAACATGAAAGGCAACGAGGCTATCTGGATGAGCAGATAAGGACGCATCATCGGCAGGAGTTCGTCGGGTTGCCCCATTAAGGGAAGGCAGAAATAGAGTACTGCCAAAGCCAGGCATATCAAAGCACCCTGCATGGCATTGACCGACAGACTGCTCTTCAGCACAGCAACCATACGGGGCTTATTGTCTTGCGTGTACAAGGCACCTATCTGCGACACTGCGCCCAACGAATAACCAACGGTGAGCAACAGGGCCAGGATGAACATGTTATTGACGAAACCGGCCGCAGCCAATTCCTGTGTAGAGTGTCGTCCCACCATCACATTGTCAGCAAGGTTCTGCAATGTCAAACCTACCTGACCGATAGTAATGGGGATTCCCAGTTTTATCAGGGCTTTGTATTCTTTTGGATAATATAGTTTCATATTTTTTTAGACAACAGTCAACGGACAACAGAGTCGGCAACTACTGACCAGGTCAACGACTACTGACTACTGCCCGCTCTGTTCAAACATTATTTCCACTTTGGGGGTTGCACCTTGAGCAAGTTGCGGACGAAGAAGTCGTGACGCTTGCGCTCTCCGTAATCCTCGCCAACAGTATGGTGTGCGCCAGGAATGACAACCAACTCGAAATCCTTGTTTGCCTTGATAAGCGCATTGGCCACTTGCATCGTGCTGGCAGGGTCTACGTTATCGTCCAACTCGCCTACGACCAGCATCAGGGGACGCTCCAAGCGATGTGCATTGGCCACGTTCGAGCACTCAACATAGGCACTGTCCACAGGATAGCCCATCCACTGTTCGTTCCACCATATCTTGTCCATACGATTGTCGTGACAGCCACAGGCACTATATGCGCACTTATAAAAGTCGCCATGCCACAACACGGCGGCCGTACTCTCCTGTCCACCTGCCGAACAGCCATAAATGCCCACGTTATCTGCGTCCATATAGGGGTATTTCTGGGCAAGCGCCTTTATCCAGGCAATGCGGTCGGGGAAACCTGCATCCTTCAAGTTCTTGTAGCACACCTCCTCAAAGTCCTTGCCACGGTAAGAGGTACCCATGGCATCGAGTTGCACAACGATGAAACCCAACTCAGCCAGACTGGTGAAATACCAGTTGTAGGCCTGGAAAGACTTCGGCGTATAGGCATCGCCCGGACCAGCATAGATATACTCGATAATGGGATAGCGCTTGGACGAATCGAAATTGGAAGGACGGTAAACTACGCCCCACATCATCGTCTTTCCGTCACGACCGGGAGCAGAGAACACCTCGGGCATTACAAAACCCTTCTCCTTTAACTTCGTGATGTCAGTACGACCAAGTTCTGTTGACTTTTCGGGATTGGCGACGCTACGCACCACGGTAACAGGAGGAGTATCCACCTTTGAATATGTGTCAACCAGATAAGTGTAATCCTCATTGAAGCGTGCAGAATGGTTGCCTTCATCGGGAGTCAGACACACCATATTCTTGCCGTCAAAACCTATCTTGTAATAATGGATGAGGTAAGGATCCTCGCCCTTGTTTACTCCGCTTGCCGTGAAGTATATCACCTCATTATCCTCGTCCACGCGCAACACCTGACGCACAACCCATTCGCCTTTCGTTATCTGTTGCACAGGAGTGTGCAGTACTTTCTTCTTCTCGTTTTTTGCTTTCAACCTCTGCGCTGTGTCAACCATATAAAGATGCGTCCAGTTGTCCCTCTCGCTCATCCATATCATACGGTTCCCGTCTTTCAGGGTATGACGGAAATAGCGATTGTAGTTGATGTACTTGTCGCTCTTCTCCTCAACAATCGTACGAACCTGTCCCGTTTCGACCGACACCTCCAGCACACGGAACACCTTGTGTCCACGTTCGTTATACTCAAAGGTAAACGATTTCCCATCTTCGTTCCACTGCAGACTTCTTACCTCATAAGGATGGGGGAACAAATCGTTTGCAGGCACAATTGCCTTGCCCGTCTGCACATCAAACACGCAAGGGTATTTTTGCTGTATCTCATCGCCAGGCTTGGCATACTCTTGCTGATGCAGGATGGGTTGCAACTGTGTGGTAGGAGAACTCTCCACGTAGTACACATAACGCTTCTCAACAGGACGAACCTTGTTGAGCAACACATGCCTGCTGTCGGGACTCCATTGCAGATAGGCACTGTAGTAATGACTCAGAGTGCCATCAAAACTCAACTGCCTGGGGTTTGAACCATTGGCATCGCTCACCCATAGATTATAGTCGCGGATATAGGCCTGCTTGGTGGAATCGGGACTCATCACATTGCGCCCCACACGCTCTTCATCAACATTCATCCAATGGTTCTGCAACTTCTGAGGTCCCGTCTTGGTACTGTTTGCTGGCACTTGATAGTCGCCCCATCCACCACGGCGGTTCCCGCGTCGCTCTGCACCACGAGGTCCCTGCTGATTATGATTCTCTACTTGCTCGCCAATGGTCACCGAACCGTCCTCGGCAATGCACAATGCCAGTTTCTGCATACTGCCATCCTCGGCACGCTTCGAGTAGTTCAGCGTGTGCTTATCCACCCATTGAACACCTTCCACACTGCCCACCAACTTGTCGGTCGTAAAGTCTTTACGAACTTGATAGGCACGTGCATAATCGGCTTCGGTTCCCTGAGCCGATGCACGACGACCTACGGCACATAATAATGCCAACAAAAATATTCTTTTCATCATAAGCAAATACACGGTTTTTGCTCGCTATCCAGTAACTTATGAATTACCGATTATATCCTTCGCTCTCACCCTGTCCTTCTTGATTTGTTCCACCAGTTCCTCTCTGCTCGAGAACTTTTGTTCTTCGCGCAGAAATTCCACGAAATGAACGGTAATATGATGGTTGTACAAATCGCCTTCAAAATCAAGAAGATTCACCTCTATGCTCACACTCTCCCCGTTGTTTATGGTGGGACGGTTGCCGATGTTCAGCATGCCCGCATAACGGGTGCCGTCCTCAAGTTCTACCCACACGGCATACACACCGTTGGCGGGAATGAGTTTATAATTGTCCTGTTGCAGATTGGCCGTGGGGAAACCCAGTTCGTGTCCTACCTGGTGACCGCTTACCACCTTGCCCAGCAAGGTATAGTAGTGCCCCAGCAGTTCAGATGCATCTGCCACCCTACCCTCTGCCAGGAATCGCCTGATCATACTGCTCGACACATTGTCGGCAGAAGCATCTGCACCCTTGACAGACGACTGGAGGGGCAAGGCACGGAGAACCTCGATGCCCAATTCTTCTCCCCACTTCTGGTATTCTTCCAACGAACCTCCACCATGACCGAAACGGTGATCATAGCCCATTACCAGCGTCTTTACGCCAAACTTGTCGTGCAAGATGTCTTTCATAAAGTCCTTGGCACTCAACTGGCTCAAAGCATCGGTAAAATGCAACATCTCTACGCTGTCCACCCCAAGTCCTTGAAGCAACGCCATCTTCTCCTTGGGCGACGTAAGCAATTGTGGTACATAATCGCTGTGCAACACGGCACGAGGATGCTCGGCAAAGGTCACTATCACACTCTTCATCTCTCTCTTCCGGGCCTCATCCTTTACCATATTCAGCAAGAACCGATGGCCCTTGTGAACGCCGTCAAAGAAACCGATGGTAGCCACAGCAGGACTGAGCAACTGCAACCATTCGTCGGCCCATCTGGGGCAGAATGTCTGTACACCCAACTGGGCAAACGCCCTGCAGTTCTCGGCAGAATCATCTATGAAAAGTGTTTCTTCGGGCAGGTATCCGCTCTCTTCCAGCACACGCTCAAAGATTGCCTTGCCGGGTTTTGCCAGATGCATCTCGTTGGAGAGGAAGATATGCTCGAACAGGTCATTGGGGTCGAATCCCTGCTTGCGGAAATGCTCCTCAAACGAAAAGTCTACGTGTATCTGGTTCGTATTGCTCAAAAGCGATACGTGGTATTTCTCCTTCAACTGTTGCAACGCCACCAAACGCCGGCGAGGAATGCCCGCCAGCATACTGTTCCAGGCATCTATCACCCCGTCTTTTGTCAGCGTGAGTGGCGTGTCCTTCAACTGGAACTCTGGTTCCAGTTCCACAAAGCGCTCACACCACTCATCAGGTGCTATGCGTCCCAGTTCCAATTCCTCGAACACACCTTTCTGTGCCGAGATGCCAAGAAAGTGTGCCACATCGACACCCATCTCTGCAAAACGACGCGCCACACCCTCGCGGTCAAGGTCGACAATGACGTTACCGAAATCAAATATTACATTGCGTATTACCATCAAGATTGTGCATCTTTACATTTTTACGATGCAAAAGTACACATTTTCCGTGTACCTACCAAATCTCGGCACAGCAATAAGACGTATCAGCCCAACTATTATCTTGTACGACCACGGAATACGTACTGATAATTCTTCCACACCAGCGCCTTGACCAGCGAATCGCCACCGTAATTGACATCTGACAGGAAGTCGGCCGATACAATACCCATACGGCCTTCCCACGTTTCAACAACCGTTGAGTTTACAAATGCGTTGTTCATGTCCTCCGCGAATGAAGCAGGAGTAGACAACCCGGAAGCGATGTTCAACGAATTAAAATAGATTCGGTTCTGGTCGTACTCATTTTTCATGATGTAATCACTCAGCAGTTTTTCCGCATCGGCCAAACGGCTGTCGATGTCACCGTTTTCATAGTTGTCCTGATACAGCAATGTCCAGGGCGTGGTACCATTACCATCGGAACCGTAGAACAGCGTCTTGTCGTTGAAACTACTGCCCCATCCACATTTGCCAAGAAGGTTGGTGTTGCCAACATTGTCGCGTGCAACGATAACCATCTTTCCACGGCAATCGTCAAGCAACATGTTGCCGTCAATAACCTTCACATAATCCTGTACCTGCTCAACGCAAGTCAACACAGCACTCTTCCAGGCATCAGAAGCATTTCCATTCTCATCGTGCACCAGGATAAAGATGGTCTCGCTGGGATTGTCTGTCAAGTATTTCTTCACAGTAGCAAGTGCATCCTTGAACTTGATGTTAGTATTCAGCACTCCATGATAAATGGTCATGTTGTCGGCCGTTACACCACTTTTGCCATTAGGACGGAGGTCAAGTCCCTTTACACCACTCTGAAGAAGTTTCTCGATGGTAAGCGACTGGCACTTGCCAAGGCTCGTCACCCCCGAAGTGGCTGCATCATGTGCGCATGGCAGAGTGAGATAGTTGAAATGAATGTCGCCAGGAATGGTGGCCAACCAGGCACCATTTGGCGTTTTGTTCGTGAATTCAAGTTCGATGGTCTTTCCCGCAGTCATATCCAAATCCGTGAAATCCTGCGAATAGTAAGTACCATTGCTTTCAACCGTTACCGTAACGCCTTTGCTCAACTGAACAGGAAGCAGATAGGCAGTAACGACATTGGATGAGCCGAATGGCTGTACTGTCACCACATCGCTTTTCATACTACGGGCATAGCCATTGGAAATCAATCCGTCGGTTATGGTTGACGAGCCTGCATTTTCCTTGCACTCCATCGTGCCTGCGATGGCTTCTTTTCCTTTGGCAAAGATGCTGACGCCGGATACTCCGCTAATACCGTTTACCTTTACAGTCACCTTGGTAAGCCATTTCTCCAAGTCTGTAACCGAAGCGGGGGCAATATTTGTTGTGTGCTGAAGCATATACCGGGTTCCATCCATGTTTTCAGACATCAACTGCTTGGCATAGACGGTAAGACCGTAACTGGGAGATCCTGCCGACATCTGGACATCCTTGGCCAAGATGGCGTCTTCCATAGCCTTCACATCTGACGCATCTACACGACCGTCACCATTGGCATCAGCACCCTCGTACAACGCATCTACCGTACCGCTATTCAATGCATTGACAAGCACAGCCATATCACGCGACGTAGCCTTTCCGTCACCATTGGCATCGCCTACAGCATGCTTTGTTTCAGAATAAGCCACCGCTTCGAGTTTCCAATCGTCAACAGCAAATGCACCACCTGTGCCACCGGCCACATTGTTTCCCCATGAGAGGACGCCAATGCGAATTGTGGTTTCCTCTGTAAGTGTGAAACATACAGTTGCCGTTGTCCATTCGCCTTCCGAAATGCGTTTCAGGTAACCATACCAGGCGTTACCCTTGAATACGGGATTGTCCCAATGATTTACGGCACCATCTGTGGCATAGATAAAGGTGCTTGAATCATCTTTTGGCGTACCCTTCATGCGAGCACTCAGACGGTAGGTGCCAGGCTTCAGTTTGATACCTTCCTGGTAGACTGTCTCGTGATGCATATAGGTATTGTAGGTACTGGAGAACACATTGCCAGCATCTTCCTTCACAACGCCATAAGACCCCGAACCGGTTTGGTTTTGCGTCTTGCTCCAGCCTGCCTCACCCTCTTCATATCCAGCATTCTTGATCTTGTCAGTCAGATCGGCGGGATTCTCGTTGGTAGCGTGTGTAACACGGTATGTTTCCACCGATTCACGAGCCGTTGCAATAGCCGATTCCAATTCTTCATTGGCAGAGATATATGAGTCTTCATCCTCCAAAACAACCTTGTCTATTGCATTTTGCAAAGTAGCACGAGCAGGAAAATCCATTGGTTCAACAAACAGCGCATTCGCCTCGGCTAACAGACTTTGGTACTTCTCTTTCAAAGAGGTCAGGTCAACAGGGTAATAGGTCAGGGAGAAACGGTCTACGCACACCCAATTGGAGGTTCCGTTTACCAATTTCAATCCGATGTTAAGATCCTGCCCTTTCGTGATTTTCTTTTTTACCGTATACTGACCGGATTGACCGGCAACAATGGAAGTCTCTGCATCATTGGCAAAAAGAATGGCACCCGTACCATCATATTTACAATAAGCCGAAAGCGTGTAGTATCCGGCTGGCAAGTCCTTCAATGTTTGCGAAACAGAGCGGTCACTAAGTCCGCCGTTTTGTTGCCATTGCTCACAATAATATGCTCCGGATTTATCGGTAAACGACGTGTTATTCTGAACCTTCATAGCGCCATTGGCACTCAGCACCCATCCTGTCAGGTCACGATACTCAAAACCGGAGTTCTTAATGGCATAGGTCATGTCGGTTGGAGTCTCCTCATTGGGAATCTGGTCAAGGTCGAAGAGTTCAAACATGCCCGCAATCACCCATGACTGCTTAAGGTCGAAAGTTCCCGTCAAACCCACTTCTATTTGTGTGTTGTCTGCATCAATGGCAAACTCCACAACATTACGGTACATCTTGCTGTCAAAACAGTTGGCTCCGTCTGCCTGACTATTGGCATAACCCGATGTCGCAATACTGCCAAGCGTCTGGATGGCTACTTTCTGACTACCCGCTACAAGGTATGCCAAACTCTTCGACTTATCGGTATCGGCATTCAAACCCTGTCTGAAGAAAGAATAATTAGCCAAACGGTAATGCCCCTTGGGCAAGGATATCTTCTGTGTCAGACTATAACTCTTGACATCAAGGTTCCCCCATCCGGCATAACTCTCCGAAGCCCATCCTTTCGTATTGTTTCCTTGCTGAGGATTATTAAAGTTGCTTACCGTCCACCCCTTCGTTCCCTCAGAAAGAGTAGCATTGACGATGTATTGTTTTGTAACGTCACGTTGCGCCTTCAAGCCAACACCCAACAACAGGTATGCAAAAAACAATAATACAAATCTTCTCATGGCATTCGTGTTAAATAATCAATTAAGATTAGTTATTCTCTCGTTTAGCAATATCATTTTCTATCCAACACAATATCACTACATTGGATGGCACAAAGTTACAAATTATCACGATAAATGCAAAAAAACTTCTTGTTTTTCTTTTATTTTTCAATCTTTCTGCGTACCTTTGCATCCGCAAAACGGAATATTTGCCCTCTTTTTGACACATTTTGCTTTACAAAACACCAAAAAGAACCGCAAAACTTCAATTGCACGGACTTGTAGCTCAGTTGGTTAGAGCAACAGACTCATAATCTGGAGGTCCTTGGTTCAAGCCCAAGCTGGTCCACCTTTCAAAATCAAGCAGTTAAGTCACAAGCTTAGCTGCTTTTTCTTTTGCCTTGCGAACACATTGCGAACACGGAGACATTCGTACAGCAACGTGCTTTTCGCACATTTTCATGCTTTTTTATCTTGCGAACACGTATTTTCATCAGATTTCATTCTCCCAATTTCGAGAAAACAGAATAGTTTCAATCCAGTTCGCCAAATAGCAAGAAATACACCTTCTCAACATTTTATAGTATGATTATTCGTGCAAAATCATACTCGTAAGCCAAATCTTGTTAAGAACAGGCTCTGAAAATCAGCTATTTTCGTCGTATCGTCATTCTTGTCGTAACTTTGCACTGCGGTTTTGAAGTCGGCACTTCCACTGCCACTTCTTTCCGCCATACCAGTGACAGGTGTGTGGAAGGCACCTCAGAGACTGGCAATGCAAATTTAACAAGAGTAATAATATGTTAGAAAACAATTCAAATACGCAGTTCGTGGTAATGACCATGTCTGACTATATGAACATGGTACACGAAGCTGCCAGAAATCTTGTCGCTGTACAAAGTGCGACATCACCTTCCACAACTGAGATGGAGGACAAATACATGACACGTCAAGAGGTTGCGAAATTGCTCAAGGCAAGTCTTACAAGCCTCTGGCGTTGGAACAAGGAAGGCATCCTCTGTAACTACAAAGACGGAAATGCGAAGGTGGTATATCTCAAGGAAGAGGTTTACGACTTCATCAAAAAACGCAAGAACACCTCTGCAACTGCTTACGAGGTTTCTGCTTCACAGGAAGGAGGTGCGTCATGAATGCTCTCGTTCCCAGTATGCAAACTCAGCCAATTGATTATGTAGGATTGTGGCACAAGTCAAGACTTAGCGTTCATGATGTGATAGAGAAGGATCCCGAAGTTCTCAGGGTTGGAGATGTCACAATCTGCACCTTGGGCAACTTCAGCGCCTCCATCGGCAAAGCCAAAAGTAAAAAGACCTTCAACCTTTCTGCTATTGTGGCAGCTGCGCTCAAAGGCGACAAGGTGGTAAACTACACTGGTTGTTTCCCACCTGATAAGAACAAGATTCTCTATGTTGACACCGAGCAGAGTGATCACCACTGCAACAGAGTGTACAAGCGCATCCTCAAACTGGCAGGACTTCCCGATGATGAGGATTGCGACCGACTGGAGTTCCTGGGACTTCGCAAGCATACTCCTGCAGACCGTCTTGGAATAATAGATGCTGCCATTCATGGAATAGATGGTTTGGGACTGGTCATCATTGATGGTGTCAGAGACCTTGTTGTTGACATCAATTCACCATCAGAGGCTACTTTTATCATATCCAAGTTGATGCAGTGGACAGATGAATTTCAGATACATCTTCACACCATCCTTCATCAGAACAAGGGTGACGACAATGCCAGAGGTCATATAGGTACAGAACTACTCAACAAGGCAGAAACCGTGTTGCAGGTCGAGAAAGACAAGACTGACCATAACATCAGCAAGGTCGAAGCAGTTTGCATTCGTGATAGAGAATTTGATCCTTTTGCATTTCGCATCAATGAGGAACATTTGCCAGAACTCTTTGATGATTACTCATTCGAGAACAAACCTACTGGCAGACCGCCAGAGAACAAAGACCCTTTCACGACTACGCCTTTACAGGTTCACCAGCGTGTGATAGATGCAATTTATGCAAATCCTGATGCAATATACGGTTACCAAGAATTGCAGATTGCACTCAAAGCTGCATACGAAAAAGAGAAGCATCCTATGGGCAACAACAAAATTTCAACTATCATCACGTGCTTGTGGAACAAGCGTATTATCATCAAGAACGACAAGGGGAAAAACATTCTCAATCCCGAGAGACACTGGTAGTAACTTTACTTTAATCAAAGGGCGTATATAGGAGAGTTTCTTAAAACAGCTTGCTGAACAAAACGAAGGGCTTGCCCAAGTTATAGCCCACTATAACTACACACTGCGTTTACGTAGTTGTGGGCTCTGCCGAGAGCCTGGGCTTTGCCCCGTCCCAATCAGGACTCTGTCCCAATGCCCTGCTCATGGGCATCTGCCCCATAAGAACCCTGAGCAGGAAGTGACTCTCTCCCTGCACCCTCCACTTAGGACTCTGCCCTAAGAACCCAAACTCAATTGTAACAAGAAATGCCTAACTATACATCAGATCACGTCAAGCCATGCAACATTGGGCAAAGCGAGGCACATAACAGACGTACACCAGAATACATTGCCCACATCAACAAGGATGAAATTTACATCCGTCCCGACCTTGTTCCCCACAACGAGGAATGGATCTCATCTGACATGGAAGGTCGCAATCTCCAACAATACTACGATGACATAGCCATCATGGTAAAGGAGAAAACAGGACGCACCCTTCAAACAAAGGAACGAACCATCACAGACAAGAAGACAGGTAAGACAAAGAAGGTTCAAGGAAGTTCGCCAATCAGAGAAAGTGTATTGGTATGCAGTGCCAATACCACGTTTGAGCAGGTTAAGCTTTATGCGCAGAAGGTTCATGAGGAACTCCATATCAAACCACTTCAGATATTCTTTCACAAAGATGAAGGTCACTATGAGAACAAAGACGATCCTGACTCATGGATTCCCAACTATCATGTTCATTTGATATGGGATTGGATGGATCACACAACAGGTAAGTCCATCAAGACAGGCAAAGCTGACATGAGCAGAATGCAGGATCTGGCAGCCGAATGCCTTGAAATGGACAGAGGGCGAAGCAAAGAAGAGACAGGCAAGGAGCATCTAGAACGCAACGACTTTGTCATTAGCAAGCAGCGTGCTAAAATCGAAGAGCAAAAAGCCGAGTCTGACCACCTCAATAAAGAGAACAACGCAAAGACAAGTCGTCTGAATAAATTAAACGCTCAAATTGCAGAAAAGGAAGAAGAACTTGCACAAGAGAGACGAGGAGGTTTAGATGCCATCCTTTCTGGAACCGCCAATATGTTCGGTAAGGGCAAATATGCAGCCATCGAAAAGAGAAACAAGGAACTCGAAGAGGCAATTCCCAAGGAGAAACAACGACTTGAAAAAGAGTTCTCCCAAAAGGTAAAGGCTGCTGTTGCAGAACAAACCAAGCCCTATATTGAGGCTAAAAAGCGTGATGAACAGACAATCACTGCCCTCAAAAGAAAATGCGAATCACTCACTTGCGACCTAACTTACAAGGATTCCAACGACAAGCGAGAACTCGAAGCGATGAAAAAGCGAGTGAATTGGAGAAACGACGTGTTGCTTGCTCTTGCAAAGGCATACTATAGAACCAGCAATTTGTTTCGCAAGGTCATTGACGCAATCATAGACTATGCACATTCTGCGTTTGGAGGAAATGGCAAGCATGGCGACATCTTCCCAAACGATGAAGTAGTTGCCATCAAGACAATCATTGACCAGTATGCGGAAAACAAAGAGGCACGTATTAGCGTCGGCAACTGGCTTGCAATGTTTGCAGAAAGCGAAGGGCACTTGAATGACTACGAATCAGAAAGAGCCTATAGCGAGGTAGAGGACATTGCAACTGGCAAATACGATCATCGTCTCGGCAAAGGAGGTCAAGGTATTTCAATGTAGTGATAGCTGGCATGAGAATATGAATGCTGCCTTCCAAAAGAAAAAGGAGGGCAGCATTTTGTGTTATAGACCAGCAAAATATGTCTTTAGGGCTTCCACATACTTTTGCATGGCTTCACGTCCTGTATCGGTCATCTTGCAGATGGTTCGAGGTTTGGTGCCCGAGCCATCTGTTTCTTTCTTGATGTAGCCAGCCGTACTGAGCTTGTCCAGCTGCACGCTGAGGTTGCCTGCAGTCGATTCCGTCTTCTCCTTCAGATAGACGAAGTCGGCTTCTTCAACACTTAGCAGAATGGACATGATAGCAAGTCGGAGCTGACTATGTAATAGCGGATCTAGTTCTTTCATCATATGTTATCGTTCCTCTTGACGTTACTATTATGTGCCTCTTTATTGATGATGATTCCAGGCACAACAAGGGAGAAGAATGAAAGTACTGCAAAAAAGAAATTGTAGTTATTGGTCATCGTTTGGTTAATGAACAGATCCGACAACATCATGAGACACATTCCCATTGGGAGTCCAATATAATAATTGATTTTGTGAATCTTGAGCATCAAACAAGTAAGATAGGCTCCAACCATGGGCATAAATGCACCAATGAAGTACATGCCTATCCATGCTCTTGGTTCGTTGAAACGTAATACAAGAATTATAGCTGGATATGACAAGAGAATAGAGCCTATACCTTTCCATACGAGTTGCAGATTCTCCTCGATGTAAGTTTTTACTTGTGGCTGGACACTCTTACGAACTTGTCTTTTGTTGATGTATTGGTACAAATAACCAAGCACAGGTATGGCAAAGTAGCCCCACATCCACATTCCGTTGCCAGTGAGCTGTATCCCTAATCCTACTACGACAGCAACCATCATCATGACGACTCCCCAAACGATGAACGGCTTGCCACTTCCAACTGCAATTCTATTCTTTGTCTGCTGTATCATTTGCGATATGAGCTCCAGGCTCTCTTTCTCAGAAATCTTCTTTTCTTCCATTTTTCTTGTTGTTTGCGACACATAATATTATATAATGTGTCAGGTTCGTTACTCAGTTTATTTTATAAACCATTTCGGTAAAAAGAGAAGCAAGGAGGTCGACTCTCGCTTGCTTTAAGCTAGCATGATACTCTTCTCACACTAATGGTTTCGGGTGCAAAGTTACATAAGTTTATAATATAAACCAAATATTTCTCAATAAAATATACCTTATTTAACATTAGTTTACAAAATAAACTACATTCAAGTTCACTTTACTTTAACACCGTCATATATACATACGCATTAAAGTAAAGTAATGACAAAAGGGGAAAGAAAGGCTTTGCCACGATTGCTTTTATTCCTTTTTCCCCCTTTGTCTGTTATCATTTCAGCAAATTCAATACCACATCTGGCGACATCTCCATCTTTGTAATTGCGCAAAGGCTTGTACCCATATCCTTCACACTTGCTCCCATCAGATAAACATCATCATCAATAACCAAGAAACGGTCATGGGATTTGTGAGGTAACTGTATGAATGTCACTGGCTCATATTGCTCATTATGCTTCTCCAAATCCAACTTGAACTGTTCGGTATAACGAGAGTGTATCGTAGCCGACACACCTTTTTCTCTTTTGGTCAGCAAAGTGAGCACTCTTTCGTCCACGAAGTTATCAATGAGGACGATTCGTTGTTTAGCCCTACGAACCAGTTGAGACACATAGCTCCAGGCATCCCACACGCAACCTGTAGCAAAGATTTGTTCAGGTGTCACCGTTGGAGCCAGTTCATCCATGCGCTGCAGAACTTGCTCCACCTTCTGGTCAGTAAGCATCTGGTGTTGTTCCAATCTCTCTATGCGCTGGAACATACCTGCATTGGCTGAGAGGAAACGACGCATGGCAACGAACGCATCCATAATCATAATGCTAACCTCTACGGCTTTATCACTTCGAAGGACGGAAGATAATTGGGCTATACCTTCCTCAGTAAAAACGTAATGTGGTACAGGAGAAAACTTCAGAGGTCTAAGGTGGTCACAATTTGTTACCACCTCTGATAATTCGTCCTTGGTAAGCATAAATCTAAAACGCTCGGGAAATCGACTCAAGTTACGTTTGACAGCTTGGTTAAGAGCTTTTGTTTCAACTCCATAGAATTCTGCCAGGTCTCTATCTATTACAACCTGCTTGTCTCGTATAGTAAGAATTCTCGATTGAACGGTTCGCTGTTGGAGCTGGTCACAATTTGCAACCACCTCAACGCTATTAGATGTATTTTTCTTTGCCATAATCTTCAATTTGCCTACAAAGTTATTATTTTGATTTGACAACAGGGCAAAATTTCTTTATTTCCCTATCATCCTCTTAATAAACTCCTTCATTTCCTCTGGAGTCATACTGTCAACATCCACCTCTGGTTCTTGATTCTCTTTCAAGTTCAGCAGTTTGTTGTTGAACTCAAACCTCATCTCCAATGGATACATATCTTGGTAGCCTCGGGTAATATTGTTGCCTTGGGAATGTCCCATACCCTCCAAAACGTATTCCTCAGGAACCTTCAACATCTTAAGGTTGCTTGCAAAAGCATGGCGAGCCCAGGTACTTGATGGTTCCTTCTCCCATCCTAGGACTTCCTTACACACGCGTATTACGCGATCCTTGATATTAGAGTTCTCCTGTACACATAGCTTACGCATCACCCTTTCGTCGTTTGAGCCCTTGAAAATGTCAGGAAAAACACGTGCGCCTTTACTTGGCTTGGCAGCAATCTGATCAAGTATGTTTTGCAATGGGGTAATGATTGGCACAATAACTGTTGCCTCTCCGTTTACATTACGATGTGTCTTGTGCCGTTCAAACTTCAAGCAACGTCCACCTTCTGCATAGTAAG
>JAZUKS010000075.1:0-5268 GCA_045643405.1 Bacteroidaceae bacterium
TACGTGCCGCAGCCCCCTCGATACGCATCTTCGGCAGACCGGTCTCGAGAGCCTTGCCCATACCGCCGAGCATCTCGATCTCCTGGATATGCTCCCAAGCCTTGGTGTAGAGCTCCTGAGTCAGCTTCTCTACGTAGTAAGAACCTGCCCATGGGTCGATGTGCTTGCAGACCTGAGTCTCGTTCTGGATGTAGATCTGGGTGTTACGTGCGATACGTGCAGAGAAATCGGTAGGCAGGGCGATAGCCTCGTCGAGTGCGTTGGTGTGCAGAGACTGAGTGTGACCCAGGACGGCAGCCATAGCCTCGATACAGGTACGTCCTACGTTGTTGAAGGGATACTGCTCGGTGAGTGACCAACCTGAAGTCTGGGAGTGAGTACGCAAAGCCATTGACTTGGGATTCTTTGCACCGAAGCTCTTCACGATCTTTGCCCACAACAGACGACCAGCACGCATCTTGGCGATCTCCATGAAGTGGTTCATACCGATAGCCCAGAAGAATGACAGACGAGGTGCGAAAGCATCTACATCGATACCTGCATTGATACCAGCACGGAGGTAGTCCATACCATCGGCCAGGGTGTAAGCCAACTCGATGTCGGCAGTTGCACCAGCCTCCTGCATATGGTAACCAGAGATAGAGATGCTGTTGAACTTAGGCATCTTCTGTGAGGTGTACTCAAAGATATCAGCGATGATCTTCATTGAGAATGCTGGTGGGTAGATATAGGTGTTACGCACCATGAACTCCTTCAAGATATCGTTCTGGATGGTACCTGCCATCTCCTCGAGCTTAGCGCCCTGCTCAAGACCTGCGTTGATGTAGAATGCCAATACGGGCAATACACCACCATTCATGGTCATAGATACAGACATCTTGTTCAAGGGGATACCTGCGAAGAGTACCTTCATGTTCTCGAGTGAGCAGATAGATACACCGGCCTTACCTACATCACCAACTACACGCTGGTTGTCGGGGTCGTAACCACGGTGAGTGGGAAGGTCGAATGCTACTGACAAACCCTTCTGACCTGCTGCCAAGTTACGGCGGTAGAATGCGTTACTCTCCTCAGCGGTAGAGAAACCTGCATACTGACGGATGGTCCATGGGCGGAAGGGGTACATCATACTATAGGGGCCACGGAGGAAGGGAGGAATACCTGCTGCGAAGTCGAGGTGCTCCATACCTTCAAGGTCCTCTTTTGTGTAAACGGGCTGAATGTCAATCTGCTCAGCTGTACGCCAGTTAGCCTCAATGCCATTCTCCTTTTGCCATTGCTGGCCGTTCTTTGCCTCAATACCAGCAAAGATATCTATGTTATTGAATTGCTTTCTCATCTTTTTATTTACTATTTAGCTATTTACGATTTACTATTTATTTACCGATTTATTTTATTTAATTATTTTCTTGGTTGTTTCGTCTGCTGTCATTCTCGCTTTGGTGGTTACAATCGATTTTGCGATGATGTTCGTCAGTTGAATTCCTTCTTGTAGAAGGTCGTTGATGTAAGTGGCAGGCATAAGGCTGCTGCGTATTATCATTTCCAACCAATGGCATGTCTCGTCAAGTTCTTCCTCCACCATCTTTAACTTGTTGACAAAATCTTTGTCGGACTTGGCCAGGCAAGCTGCGCGATAGTTTGCTGAAGGCGATGTGCCGGATCTTATTATTTGTTTTGCAATGGCTAAGCCAGCTACAGAGTTGGGCATGATGTTGACCATCTTGATGATGTTAACGCCAAATGCAGTCATCCGCTCTTTTAACTCTGCTTGAGTCATGTGGCTTGTAAAATAATAAAATGATTAAATAATTAAATAAATCGTAAATTGTAAATCGTCAAATCGTAAATTAATTAGATTCCCAACTTCTGGTTGTACTCTTTCAGAGTAGCGAGCTGGTTAGACTTCACGTTGATAAAGTTCTCAATACCTGCAGCCTTCAAGTCCTCTGAACAAGCGGGAGCACCAGCTACAACGTAGAGGGCACGACCGTTGAGGTACTTGTAAGCGGGGATAGCATACTCTGCGTACTCGTCGTCTGAAGAACAGATAACCACGATGTCGGCACCTGCCTCGAGAGCCTTGTCAACACCCTCCTCAACAGTTGCGAAGCCCAGGTTGTCGATAACCTTGTAGCCTGCAGCAGCCAGGAAGTTGCAAGAGAACTGAGCACGAGCCTGACGCATAGCCAGGTTACCGATGGTAAGCATGAAGGCTACGGGAACCTTAGCAGCCTTCTCGGTGGTGAGGCGGAGTGACTCGAAGTCGCTTGCCAAACGTGAGGTCTGGATAGCGGGCATGGTAGCCTCCTCCTTGCTTGAGCAAGCGCAGCAGCAAGCCACAGGCTCCTTGCCCTCGCTCTTCTCGGTGAAGTTGGGGAACTGGTTGGTACCCAAGAGGAACTCCTTACGCTTGCCGGCGTTAGCGTGACGGGCTGCGTTGGTCTCGTTGATGGTGTTCTGGATGTTACCAGCCTTGGTCTCTGCCAAGAAACCACCCTTCTCCTCAACGTCGAGGAAGAGCTTCCAAGCCTGACCTGCCAAAGCAGAGGTCAACTCCTCGATGAAGTATGAACCGCCGGCAACGTCAACCATACGGTCGAAGTGGCACTCGTCCTTCAGCAACAACTGCTGGTTGCGGGCAATACGCTCTGCAAACTCGGTGGGAGTCTCGTAGGGTTCGTCGAAGGGAACCACAACGATGCTGTCCACACCGCCGATAGCAGCACTCATGGCCTCGGTCTGTGAACGGAGCATGTTCACGTATGAGTCGAATACGGTCTGGTTGTAAGTGGTGGTGATGGCGCAGATATGCATCTTGGCAGCCTCCTTGCACTCGGTGTACTGGCTTACAATCTGAGCCCACAACATACGAGCGGCACGGATCTTGGCAATCTCCATGAAGTAAACACCGTTGATACCCAAGTTGAACTTGATGTTCTTGGCAGCCAGACAAGCGTCAACGCCAGCCTCGGTCAACTCAGCCATGTACTCGTTACCCCAAGCCAAAGCATAACCCAAATCCTGGTAGCTGTAAGCACCAGCGTTGGTCAGCTTGTAAGCGTTAACGGCAACAGCGCTGAACTGAGGATAGTCCTTCAGAACCTCTACCATCTCCTTAGCCTGAGCCAAGAGAGCGGTGGTGTCCTTTCCCTTGCTGATCATCTTCTCGATGGGGTCGAAGTTGATGCTACCAGCAACCTTAGCCTTATCTGCACCCTTCTTCTCGAAGTAAGCAACGAGCAACTTGGCCAACTCGAGGCTGTGAGCCTGGCAAGTGGTGAAGTTCAACTCAACGCACTCCACATAGATGCCCTCGAGCAAAGTCTCGATGTATTCTGCGCTCAACTCGTTAGCGGGAATCACGAAACCGAGGCTGTTAACACCCTTGTTCAGAATGTCCAAAGCCTTCTCGTTGGCGCACTTTGCGCATTCGCACTTGATGTCCTGACGAACGAACCACTCGTTGTCGGCCTTCTTGTTACCGCGAACGTAGGGGAATTCGCCGGGAAGTGCGTTGACGGTAGCCAACTTCTCTACATCCTCTTTGATGTAGAAGGGCTCCATAGAGAAACCTTCATTAGTTCTCCAAACCATCTTCTTCTGATAATCGGCACCCTTGAGGTCAACCTCAATCTTCTCACGCCATTCCTGACGTGAAGGCGCAGTAAAATCAGAGAAAAGTTTTTCTTTACAATCTGCCATAGTTAATTGTGAATAAATAATGTGTTGATTTTCAATATTTAATATAAAGTTGTACTTTCTTTTGTTGTATATTCCATGGTGTGTCTCGGGGGTATAAAATCCTTGGTATTATTTTTTCTTGTTGGTTGTACCTCTTTAACACGTTGCAAATTTACTGCTAATTGTTCAAACCACCAAATTTCTTGCCCTATAAATTTCGCTTATCACATTATTTATAATTTATAGTGGTTTGGCTTGCGAAAGGTCAGCAAAAAAACTCTATTGTCCCTATATTTAGGAAAATTCAGTGTAGTTGTCCTTAATTTTTACCTATGCTTATTTCTTCTAATTTCACTCATCCTCCGTTTTGCTACCGTTCATCCTCCGTTCTGCCTTCGCTTTAATTCCTATTTGAAACCCACTTAATACCAGCTTGATTCCGACTACAAGTGGGAATCAAGTGGGAATGAAGTGGGAATGAAGTGGGAATCAGAGCGTAGTCAAAACGTACTCAGAGCATAGGCAGAGCGGATTCATGGTGAAGTTAGAATGTGTGGTGATGAATACAAGTGTAGGATGCTGTTGTAATATAATATGTAATAAAAAATCCATATTTTGCGCAAGGGGGATGTAGAAACACTATCCTCTTTTTTTTTGTGAGAGGAGAGTAGGTAATGATAGGGTAATATGCTTTGTGAGATAAAAAACGAAAAAAATAAGGTATAAATTTCCTTGTTTCGTTTTTTTTTGCTTACTTTGCATTTCGAACAAGCACCCAAGCGTGGGAATACTGCTTGTGGAAATAGAAAACGTAGAGCGTTTGCAAACATTATCATTTTTTGTAAACGGGCTACATAATGAAAAGCGTCATTGATGCTTTGTCTTATGGCTTTCTGAAACCTGAGAAATTTCAATTATGATGGTCATAGATAATGTCAGAAAATGATTCTTGCGGGTATGGTATATCTATATTCCGTAGTGTGCGGTGAGGGAATCCCCCTCATGCACACTTTGCGGAAAATCATGTATGTAACATACTGACGTGGGTGTCTTTCTGTATAGTCTACCATCAAAGGGTTTTCTCAGGACCTCAGAAAGCGGACAGGCAGAAATAGATACCCACGCTTGAACCAGAACTAATCTTGTAACATATTGATAGTCAGTGTTAGAATTTTGCAAATTTGATGCATTGATACCATAATGTTCCCAAGTATAAACATCTGAGATAATTCTTTCCCAAATGCTACGTTTGGGCTAAAATACGACGAAACGGCAATTTACAGATTTTAACACTGTGAATTGCCGTTTTATTCGTATTGTCCATATGTTGGTATTCATTAGAATCGTTATTGCCAGATTGGTTCCATTTCCCAACCTTTAGGGAAGCCCATTGCAGCAAGGTCTATTTCTGGGAAGTCGACGAATAGCCAGCGGAGCCTTGCTAGCATATCGTTGTTCGGAGATATCACTTCCAGGAAATACTTGATGATGCATATATTAAAATAGGTTCTCTGAGGGTCTACTGGTAATGTGATCCAAGGATAGCTTATTCGTCTTGGCATCATTGGAAGAATGAAGTTCACC
>JAZUKS010000076.1:0-8762 GCA_045643405.1 Bacteroidaceae bacterium
GTAGTCATCCACATCCACGATGTCAAGAATCTGCTGGTATGCCAGTTCATCGGCCGCATTGGCACTCAGTGTGTACCACTGTCGGAACATCTCCTTGGTACCACTCTTCTGCACGTAACCAGAATCCACGCTCATCTCAAAAGCATCAATTTCATCGGTGTCGATACCGTAGTTGGCATAGCCATAGTGCTTGTTGCTGGGTTCACGCAAGTTGAGCATGCCCAGATAGCCACCATTGACAAAAACATGGGTGGGCTGATATGACTGCAGGTTGAGGGGGAACTCCGACACGCGAGCAATCTGCTGTAGCGATGCATCCTTCATACGTGTCTGGTTGTACTCGTCATTACCACCATTGCGCAACAACAATGACTTGTTCTTGTTGTATGGCTTATCAGCGAAGAAGGGATAGTCGAGCGAGTTCTTCAAATCATACTGCTTGCCACTCTTCACCTTGAACGAGCGAGGTTCGTACTTACGGCTCCAGCCACCGTTGATGGCAATGTCAACCTCCTGCGCAAAGTAACCATCCACGTTCTCAGCATTGTGCCCGTTGGCGATGTACTCAAAACTGGCGGGGCGGTCCCATTCCATGTTGAAGTTACGCTTGGTATAATCCTGGTTGGCAGTCTTGCCATTCTTGCCAGTCACATAGATACCGATGGTATTGTCATAGAGGTTCTTCTCGTCGGTAACAAGAGAGACGACGGGAAGATAGTATCCCATATCATTATAGATATACGAGCGAGTGACAACCTTGCTGGGCAAGAATCCATCCTGATACAGACGGAAACGGTAGGTAGTGGTAGCGCTGACGTTGAACGAACCCGTGGTGCTGGTCATGCCGTTCACGTCAGTAGGTGTAGTACCATCGGTAGTATAACGGAGAGTGGCTCCGTTGGGGATGGTGACCTTAACTTTAAGGCTGCTACTGAACAACTGACCAGGAAGATTGACAACAGGCTCCTCCAGTTGTGTGTCAGCAAAGGTCATACCGACATTCGTCTCACCGGGTGTGGGAGCAGCGCTGAACGACCACTCGTTTCCACCATCGGTACGACGGGCATACGAGCATCGCATCACAGCCTGAGGATATTCCTGCTGAACGATGATATTACCGTCGTTGTCTGAAATGTAGATGGTACCTCCTTCGCAATTCAGTTTCATGTCCACCTGTGTGTTCACCCACTTCTCTCCCACGTCCTTGCGGGTATCAGCGTGATCAAACCACAGCGTGGTATAACTATGAGCACTGACACCACCTATACTTTTGTGGATGAGTGCTTTCTTGAGGTTCTCGGGATCATCGCTTGCCCAATAGCCACCAACGGTGACGTACTGGTCGGTGGGGTTATAGAGTTCGAGCCATGAACCATAGTTCCATGAGGGGTCAACATACATGTCCACATTGGCAGCCATCAACTCATTGACAAGCAGAATGCCAGGCTTGGCACCATTAAACTCAACCGTGACGGTACAAGTGCCCTTGCGGTTCGAACCATCTGTTGCGGTAGCCGTAATCTTTGCTGTACCGGGAGACACGCCCACCACATTGCCTTGCTGGTCGACAGTAGCCACCGACTCGTCAGAAGAAGCCCAGATGAGTTTCTTTATCGTAGCGTTGGCAGGACTGATTGTTGCACTGAGTTGTGATGTCTCTGCCACTCCGATGGTGAGTTTTGTTGTGCTCATCTTGACACTGGTTGCCGATACCATCTCGCCATAGTATTCCAGTTTCCAGTTGTCCATCATACACCAGTTGGCATTGATGTGATCAAAGTTATAGATACCAAAAATCAGTTGTCCGTCGACAACGTCAAACTCCAGTTCGTTCTTGTACATACCCAGACTGAAACAGTATGCTCCCGACGCCATTCCATTGGGATAATACTTGGTGGTGCCATTCCAACCGCCCTCAGTATACCCCCAGCAGTTGCCGGCATAGTTCTCGTCCAGGCTCTCGCTATAGATGTTCTTCAAGGGAACCTCGGCGTCGTTGGCAAAGAGCATCGACGTGATGTCATACGACTGCCACTCGGATGCCAGACTTGCACTGTTGTCACTGTAGCGGTAATAAGCCTGAACGCTCAGTCGGTAATGTCCGTTGGGCACCTCCGTACTCTGATAATAGTACCAAGCGCCATTCCAGAACTCACGAGCCCCGTAATTGACCACGTTGCTCCATGCATTGGTTTCAGCGGTCCATCCTTCGTCGGTATTGTTGTTGTAGTCCGCATTGACAACATACTGGTCAGTTACATCTATCCATCCCTGTTCTGCACGCGACACAAGGAACGACAGACAACACAAAAAACACAAGGTAATTCTCTTGAAATTCATATTTGGTTAGTTTTTTCGTTTCTGATTAGATTTTCTCGCACTTACACGCAAAATCACAGCAAAGTTACAAATTATTTTATAATTTCTACACCAACTTGCCAAGTTTTAGGACTTTACCCCATCATATTTCACATTTATTTGCTTATTCACGCCCTTTTTCGTAATTTTGCAGAAACAATAAGCATATACCATTTACCGTGTACGATGAACAATTTGTATGCATTAAGTAAGCGATCATAATTAGGTTTATATTAGATTGTGCTGGATTTGGATGCAGGTTTGGCAATCATTCGAAGGAGTGTAGCGGGCTACATGACTGAGGATGAGAGTCAAAGATGCGCCAAAGATAGTACAAGATAATACTCGAGTTACTTACATAGTCATTATAAAAATAATTTTGATCACTTACTTACCATGGCAATTTACGAGTTGCAAGTAGTGCACGAAAACAAGAATTATGAGAGACTGGAAAACCATCAAGGAATACCGAGAGATTCTGTTGGACGAATGGGAAGGCATTGCCCGCATCACCATCAACCGTCCACAAGTTAGAAATGCATTTACTCCCCTCACAACCTGGGAGTTGAGCGATGCCATGCGCATCTGCCGCGAGAAAAGCACCATCCGTGTAGTCATCCTTACCGGAGCCGACAGTCCCCGCAAGGAGGGCCAGAGCGAGGAAGAGTGGATGAAGACCAATGCCTTCTGTGCAGGCGGCGACATGAACGTAAAAGGTCGCGGTGGTTACATCGGCGAGGACGGCATTCCCCGCCTAAGCGTACTGGATGTGCAGAAACAAATCCGCAGCATCCCAAAGCCCGTCATTGCCATGGTGAATGGATTCGCCGTAGGTGGCGGTCATGTGTTGCACGTAGTGTGCGACCTCACCATTGCAGCCGAAAACGCCAAGTTCGGACAGACCGGTCCAAAGGTAGGTTCGTTTGATGCCGGTTTCGGTTCATCTTACCTGGCACGCATCGTAGGCCAGAAGAAGGCACGAGAGATCTGGTTCCTCTGCCAACTCTACACGGCACAAGAGGCTCTCGACATGGGATTGGTCAACAAGGTCGTACCCCACGACCAGCTGGAAGATGCCACCGTGGAGTGGGCACAGATCATGATGAAACGCTCTCCCATCGCCCTCCGTATGATTAAGCGTGGTCTCAATGCAGAACTCGACGGACAGGCTGGAATCCAGGAACTTGCAGGTGATGCAACCATGCTCTACTACTTCAGCGATGAGGCCCAGGAAGGTGGACGTGCCTTCCTTGAGAAGCGCGACCCCGAGTGGGGAGATACGTATATTCCATAAACACAGATAACCGCCCCTCTCTTCTTCTTGACTGAAGGGAGGAGCGGATTTTTGCATATCCATGAAAAACAACATTAGGATCTTTTGTCTGCTGACGGCTTTGCTCATTGCGAATGCCGTGAATGCACAGTCCCCGGGCGAACAAGCCGCCAAGGATGTCATCCGACGTTTCTGTGGCGACGCACCCATCAAGCGTATCACGCTACAACTCACTAAAGAACAAGGTTGCTGTTACGAAGCCACTTTGAAGAAAGGCAAGGTGACGGTCAAAGCCAGCACACCCGTCTCGCTGTGCCGTGGTTTCTATGACCTGACAAAAGCAACTGAGGCAGGTATCGACAGTTGGAGCGGACGTCGCTTTGATGGTGCCACCTTCCTTGCCAACGACAAGAGTATCAAAGGCAGTTCACCATTCAGCAACCACTACTACATGAATGTAGTGACATACGGATACACCACGCCGTATTGGGATGCAGAACGGTGGGACGAGGAAATAGACCACATGGCACTGCACGGCATAGACATGCCTCTCATGCTCGTGGCTCAGGAGGCTATCATGAAGCGCGCCTTCCTGCGTATTGGTTTGTCGGACAGCGAGATAGACAATTACTTTGCGGGACCTGCACACCTACCATGGATGCGCATGGGCAACATTTCCAACCTTGAGGGTCCCCTCACAGACAACTGGCACCGCGACCAGATTGCGCTAGCGCACCACATCCTTGACCGCGAGAGGGCACTGGGAATGAATCCCATCTGCCCTGCTTTTGCAGGATTTGTCCCTTTGGCCGTAAAGCGCATTCATCCCGAAGCAGAGATTACCGAAACGTCTTGGTGCTCGGGCAAATTTCACAACTGGATGCTGTCTCCCACCAGTCCACTTTTCAAACAGTTGGGAACCCTATTCATAGAGGAATGGCAAAAAGAATTCGGTCCATGCAAATACTACATTGCAGACACATTCAACGAGTTGGAGAATGCGCCTTTTGCCCCGAAAGGCACGCCGGAACGCCGCAACCAGTTGGCATTCTACGGCAAATCCATCTACGAAAGTATTTCTGCCTCTGCTCCTGGTGCAGTTTGGGTGATGCAGGGATGGATGCTCGGCTACCAACGCGACTTCTGGGACAAGGCATCGTATGAGGCATTGGTAAGCGAAGTGCCCGACGACAAGATGTTGATTCTCGACTTGGCCGAGGACTACAACTATACCTTTTGGAAAAATGGAAACAGTTGGGACTACTATGACGGATTCATGAATAAACTATGGATTTACAGCGTAATTCCCAATATGGGTGGAAAGAATGCATTGACAGGCCATCTTGACTTCTACGCTAATGGCGGACGAATCGATGTGCTGAACTCGCCAAACCGTAAGAATCTCATGGGATACGGTATGGCACCTGAGGGACTTGAGAGCAACGAATTACTTTTCGAACTCATTTGGGATGCCGGATGGAGTGACAGCAAGATAAATATTGACACCTGGCTGACTAACTATCAGCGTTGTCGCTATGGCAGACAACTGGTCAGCAACGAGCGTTATCGCAACATCTACTCCGTCTTTACCGACCATCCCCGTTTCTTCTGGCAGCAACGACCTGGACTTACATGGCATGGCACCATCAGCAACAGTAGTGCTGCGGAGGCATGGTGCGATGAGGTGGATGCGCAGCACCTTAGTCTTTCTGCCCTCGAACGGGCCGACTATGCCGAGATTGCCGTCATGAAACTCGGTCGCCACACCGAAAATCTGTGGCGACGTGCTGACAGTCTTCTTACTGTTGCCGACACCCTTGGTGCGAACAGATGCGCACAGCAAGCCATGAACCTTATGCTTGATATGGATAGCCTGCTAACCAACGGATTTCCGACACGTACACTTAATAGATGGATCAGTTACACCAGCAAACACGGTGCTGATGCTGCCGAAGCACGAGCCTACGAACGTGATGCACGACGCATTGTCACAGTTTGGGGACCACCCGTTGACGACTATAGTGCCCGTCTTTGGGGTGGGCTCATCGGCGATTACTATCTGCCACGCTGGCAACAATGGTGGGCTTTCCGCCTGGCCGGACTGAACCGCGACGAAATCAACTCACGCCTTTCAGCATGGGAAGAGAAGTGGGTGACTCATGCAACTTTTCAACACATGAATCCCTAAACCTCTTAACTCTTGTCTTCTACCTGACCGTGATGTGGAAACAACTCTGCTTTGCCTCGTGCTTAACATAACATAGGTCTTGTTCGCGAAGGTCACGAAGCACCTCGCTGAGTACCCACATAAGCGTATCGTCGCGCACAACGCGACGGGCAGGGCCATCAGGGGGTGAGACTGTATGGAAACGTGTATAGCAGATATCAAAAGTAGTGCCGTAACGATGGCAACTTTCCTTACTTGCATTCACATTGGTCCGAGTCAGTTTATTAACATCCTCCTGACTACGCAACACACTGGAAACAATAATCTTGTGCAAGGGTATCCCCTTTACGTAAAGCGAGTCAAAGAAATTACGGCCTATACGATTTAACAAGACACTTGCCTTAGGTACTAAATAGGGAATACTGCTCTGCATCCCAGCATCAAGATGGAAGTAGGGAGAGCAACCCACATATACCAAATCTTCCTTGCGGCATTCTGCCTCTGCACGGTTACGGGGAGGACGGACACCATTCTTCCGGGCCGCCACGATCTGCACATCCTGCAAATCTGGGAAAACCTTGGAATAGTTGTACACGCCATGGATAGGGTGAGAAGAAACAGGTCCTTGTTGGTTGGCTATCCCACTTGACGCAGACAACCTTCTCTTGGCTTCATAGTAAGCATGAGTGACAGGCGTAAAGTCTCTTGACCTAAGCCTCCAATAAGTTGCCACCAACCCATTGGCATCATATCCGTCATAAGTCACACTTGCGCCCCTTTGTCCAGGAACCGACCTTTCATGCTGAATAGTGCCAACACTTGTCACTTCAGCCGAAGGCGTTGGTGCCAACGTCGGATGGAAGACCCACCTTATGAATGCCAGAAGCAGAAAAACTCCCAGCGAAATCTGATAAAACTTATTAAGTTTTTTTATTGGATTATTCATTTTCACAACAAAGTTAATGAAAAAGTGGGAAGTAACAAAAAAAATGAGTAATTTTGCCCAAAATTATCAGACAAAGAACGCCAATGACAGAGAAACATATCGTTTTGGAGGATATCGACCCAGTGATTTTCTACGGGGTCAACAACGTGAACATGCAGATGATTAAGGCCCTTTACCCCAAGTTGCGCATCGTGGCTCGAGGCAACATCATCAAGGTTATGGGCGATGAGGAAGAGATGGCGGCCTTCGACGAGAACATGACAAAACTGCAGAAGCACTGTCTGAAATACAATCAACTGGGCGAGGAGGATATCCTGCACATCCTGCGTGGAGAGAAGACAAAACGCGACGGGGTGGAGGGTGTTATCGTGTACAGCGTACAGGGCAAACCCATCACGGCTCGCTCAGAGAACCAGCAGAAACTGGTGGAGGCATACAACAAGTCGGACATGATCTTCGCAACGGGTCCTGCCGGCAGCGGAAAGACCTACACAAGCATCGCCTTGGCGGTGAGGGCATTGAAGAACAAAGAGATCAGAAAGATTATCCTTTCGCGCCCCGCTGTTGAGGCAGGCGAGAAGCTGGGATTCCTGCCCGGCGACATGAAAGAGAAGATTGACCCGTACCTACAGCCTCTGTATGACGCACTGGAAGACATGATTCCCAGTCTGAAGTTACAGGAGATGATGCAACAGAACATCATACAGATTGCCCCCTTGGCTTTCATGCGTGGTCGTACGCTCAACGATGCCGTTGTCATCCTGGACGAGGCGCAGAACACCACCACGGCACAGATCAAGATGTTTCTGACCCGTATGGGCATGAACACCAAGATGATTATCACGGGCGACATGACGCAGATTGACCTGCCACATGGTGTGAAGAGTGGTTTGCGAGATGCCTGCGAGATACTAAAAAACGTTGAGGGCATCAGTTTCATCGAACTGGGTAAGAAGGACATCGTGCGCCACAAACTCGTGACAAGAATCGTGGAGGCCTACGACCGTTCAGACAAGGAGCGCAAGGAGGAATGGAACAAGAAACATCCCACGCTGATTCCAGGAAAGGAATAGCACTGTTGTCCGTTGACAAAAAACATTGACTTTCAAAAAAACAACATATAAAAAAACAAACTTATGAACGCATTAGTAAAGACCGATTACAACTTCGCTGGTCAGACCGGCAAGTATTGTGGCAAGACACGTGACTGCTATTTCATTGGCGATGACCTGATGGTAATGATTGCCAGTGACCGTATTTCTGCATTTGACGTGATTCTTCCCAAGGGTATTCCCTTCAAGGGTCAGGTGCTGAACCAGATTGCAGCCAAGTTCCTTGACGCTACCACCGACATCTGCCCCAACTGGAAGTTGGCCTGCCCCGATCCTCAGGTTACCATCGGCGTAAAGTGCGAGGGTTTCAAGGTTGAGATGATTATCCGTGGCATCCTCACCGGTAGTGCATGGCGCGACTACAAGAACGGTTGCCGTGAGATTTGCGGTGTAAAGTTGCCCGACGGCATGCGCGAGAACGAGCGCTTCCCCGAGCCCATCATCACCCCCACCACCAAAGCTGACGAGGGTCACGACCTCAACATCAGCAAGGAGGAGATCATTGCTCAGGGCATCGTAAGCAAGGACGACTATGAGGTGATGGAGGACTACACCCGCAAGCTCTTTGCCCGCGGTCAGGAGATTGCTGCCAAGCAGGGCCTCATCCTCGTTGACACCAAGTACGAGTTCGGTAAGCACGACGGTAAGGTTTACCTTATCGACGAGGTTCACACCCCCGACTCAAGCCGTTACTTCTACGCCGACGGCTACGAGGAGAAATTCGAGAAGGGCGAGCGCCAGCGTCAGCTCTCCAAGGAGTTCGTTCGCCAGTGGCTCATCGACCGCAACTTCATGAACCGCGAAGGCGACGTGATGCCCGAGATTACCGATGAGTATGCCATGAGCGTAGCTGATCGTTACATCGAGCTCTACGAGGGCATCGTAGGCGAGAAGTTCCAACCCGCT
>JAZUKS010000077.1:0-7982 GCA_045643405.1 Bacteroidaceae bacterium
AGAACATAAATGTTTTTTTCTGGTTTTTGTTTTTACCGGACAGCAATATTTAGGAATAATAAAAGTATGAAAAGAATGATTTCACTTTATGCAGCAATGCTGCTTACGCTTGCTTCTTATGCAGACAATGTGATGACGAAGCAGGCAGATGGAACGTATGTAGTAAACACCACAACACTTTGTCAGGCGCGTGGCTATCAATCAACCACCCCTGTGGAGGTCTATATCAAGTCGGGTAAGGTGGTGAAGGTTGTACCATTGAAGAATGGCGAGACTCCAGGCTATTTCAAGAGGGCGGTAAAGGGCTTGCTCGGTCTGTTTGAGGGACTGAAGGTTTCCAAGGCGCATGAACTGACGGAGGTTGCAAAGGTTGACGGTTGCACGGGTGCAACGATGAGTACCAAGGCTCTCCAACAGAATATCAAGGCAGCGCTGGAGTATTATAAAAAGAAGAAATAAAAGTGAATAGTGAATAATACTGCTATCGCCGAATAGGATTGCCCATAACATTTCTTCCGTTCTGGTGACCACCAGTGTTAAGTATTATTCACTATTCATTATTCGTTATTCGCTTAGGAAATAGCATTTATGCAGAGAATCATAACCCTATTAACTTGTATCGCGATTCTGGTGGCTATTGCCATACGCCGTGACATGCAGGTACTCGGACATAGTCTTGAACCGAAAGAGGAGGAAGAGGTGGCTGATACCATGACTTTTGCGGCTGATACGATGGTAGTACACACAACGTTACTTGCCGATGATGTGTTCGGATATTCAGGAACGACACCGCTGGATATCTACATATTAAACGATACGGTTGTGAAGGTCGTTCCACTTGTTAATACCGAGACACCAGAGTTCTTTGCCGAGGCGGTCGGGATAGTGGACTCATGGAGAGGAAAGAAGGTGAACGAGGCCTATGCCTTGCACGTAGATGCGGTGAGCGGTGCCACCCTCTCGTCGAATGCGATAATGGAGAATGCACGTCGTGGCTTTGCCTACGTATCGAAGCACGAAGGGCAGAGTGGGGCGGTGGATGTTACGGTGAAGTTCGTTATGACATTGCTCGTGATACTCTTAGGTATGATATTGCCGATATTCTTCCGCACGAAGAAGATGCGCACCGCGATATTGGTGCTTGACGTCGTTGTCCTCGGACTATGGAGCGGTACTTTCATCAGTTACTCAATGCTTGTGGGAATAGCCTCCAACGGACTTCCTCTGACATCCGTAGCATCTCTTATACCTGTCATACTACTCGTTGTAGCCTTTGTTTATCCGCTTTTTGGCAAAAAGGCGCACTATTGCACGCATATCTGTCCGTTTGGTGCGGCTCAGGAACTTGCCGGACGAATACCATGCAAGAATATACGACTTGGTGCAAAAACAATAAAGATGCTGACGAATTTCCGTAGGGTATTATGGTGGACTCTCACTCTGCTGATGCTTGCGGGCGTTTGTTTTGAGTGGATGGACTATGAGCTTTTCGTAGCCTTCGTATTTAGCTCAGCTGAGACTATCATTATCGTCTTTGCTGTAGTAATATTAATCGTCTCAGTTTTCATGCCTCGTCCTTACTGCCGTTTCGTATGTCCGACTGGCTATCTGCTGAAATTGTCGTTACCGTTTCATAGGAAAAAGTAGGATGGTTAGTCGCTTTAAAAGGCTGATACCTAAAGTTTATTATTTTGTAAGTAATTTATCTGTAGCGAGATATAAAATTATGATACATAGAAATGAGTACTGTAGCAAGCACTCATTTCTTTTTTTAAACAATATAGTTTATCATATCTTGTGAGTGAGCTTTTTTGATACTACCAAGCTGTGGGTATTTTCAAGGTTTGAGGGGCTTTTTTACCGTGAAATATTTGGCGAGTTTTCAGAAAAGACGTAATTTTGCAGTCGAAAAATCAAGGGATATAACCTTTGCTTACGCCGTTTCCTTATCAAGGAAACTCAAATCCGTCCATAGGGAGGAGCCGGAAGGCAATTGGGAAAGCAAAAGACTTTAGCCCTTTGACTTTCTCGACTTTCAAAAATTGTATTCAATGAAGATAGATAACAAATTACAGACTACGTTGCTTGCAACATTCGTGGCAGTTGCAGCCCAGGCAGCCCAGGGTGGCACAGGAGATGTAAACGACAGTTTGCAGGTGCAATCAAAAGAGGCTAAGCTGAAGGAAGTGACTATTACATCACGAAAGCCCGGTACGCTAAGGCTGAGCGGGGCAGAAAACGGGATAAGGATAACAGGCGCGGAACTGAAGAAAGCCGCTTGTTGCAATCTGGGTGAGAGTTTTTCCACTAACCCTTCTGTCGATGTGGCTTATGCGGATGCAGCCACAGGAGCAAAGCAGATTAAGTTGCTCGGTCTGTCAGGTAGCTATGTGCAGATGATGGCTGACAATATCCCTGACTATCGCGGTCTTGCTGCTCCATATTCCTTGGGATATGTTCCGGGTACATGGATGAGCGGCATACAGGTGAGCAAGGGCGCGAGTTCGGTGAAGAACGGATACGAGAGCATAACAGGACAGATAAACGTGGGATTCCTCGATTGCAAGGGTATAGACCGCGTTGATGCACAGCTGTATGCTAACAACGACCAGCGAATAGAGGCTAATGCCGATGCAAGCGTTCACCTTAGCGAAGGACTCTCCACCGGACTGTTGCTTCATTATGAGGACCGTTTGAAGGATATGGACGACAACGACGACGGCTTCATGGATGATCCTAACGTGCGTCAGTATAATCTGATGAACCGCTGGGCATATACCAGCAAGCATTATCTCATGCATGCCATGCTCTCGGGATTGAAGGAAACGAGAAATGGCGGTCAGATGTCGCATGCCGGCCATCTCAATCATCCATACCTCATCAGCACCGAGACCGACCGCTACGAGATGCATCTGAAGAATGCCTATCTGGTAGGTAACGAACATAACACCAACGTGGCACTCATGCTTCACGGCAGTTTCCACCGTCAGAATTCGGAATACGGCATAAAGCGCTATGATGCTATTCAGCGTACGGCATACGCTTCCCTGATGCTTGAGCACGACTTCAACGATATCCATTCCCTGTCAACTGGATTGAGCTTTGTTCGCGACTATTACAACCAACGGCTCGATGGGGTAAGCACCGTGAACTGCGGTACGGAATCGGAGAGTGTGAGTGGAGCATACGCCCAATACACGCTCAATCTCCACAAGAAACTGATAGCAATGGTAGGGCTGAGAGCCGACATATCGTCGGAATATGACGGTTTCGTAACACCGAGAACACATATCAAATGGGCACCAAACAAGAACATTGCCCTGAGAGTTTCGGCGGGCAAGGGCTACCGCAACAGTCACGTAATGGCTGAGAACAACTACCTGCTCACCTGCGGACGAACGCTTTATATTGATGGCAACCTGAAACAGGAAGAGGCATGGAACTATGGTGTATCAGGAATGCTACGATTCCCTGTCTTCGGACGCGGAGTAACGCTGAATGCCGAATACTACCGCACCCAGTTCGACAATCAGACCGTGATTGACTATGACAGTAATCCGGGTGTGATTTCCATACACAACCTGAACGGAGGAAAGAGCTATTCCAATACTTTTCAGGTGGATGCCACCTGCATGGTGTTCGAAGGCATGACCTTGACGGCAGCCTACCGACTAAACGATGTGAAGTGCACATACGGCAATGCCGGACTTCTCAGCAAGCCTCTCACGAGCAAATACAAAGGACTTGTCTCTGCAAGCTACAAGACACCGCTCGGCCTCTGGCAGTTTGATGCCACGCTTCAGCTCAACGGTGGCGGTCGCATACCGGCACACTATGATTCGGGCATCCTTGTCAGGGAAAGCCGATTCCACTCCTATGAGCAGTTACAGGCACAGATAACCCGTGAGTTCAGGCATTTCTCAGTCTATGTGGGTGCAGAGAACCTAACGGCATTCCGACAGAAGAATCCGCTGGTAAACGCAGAGAATCCGTGGGATGCAAGCTTCGACCCAACACTTGTCTGGGGACCGGTGAAAGGCCGTATGTTCTACGTAGGAGTGAGGATGAACTTTGAGAAGGTCGAGAAAATCATCTGCGATTAGATTTCGTGATTTTTTTCTGAACAAGGAGAGTACGGAATAGACAATAAAATATAAAAGACAATGAAAAAGACAATGTTAATGACAGCGATGGTGCTGGCGGCAATGTCAGTAGCAGCAAAGGACATCAAGAAATTGGTAGTCACCACAACACCTATCATGTATTGTGAGAACTGCGAAAACAAGGTGAAGAACGGTATGCGTTTTGTCAAGGGCGTGAAGAAAATCGAGACAAGCGTATCCGATCAGACGGTAACGATAACCTACGATGCCGACAAGAACAACGAGGAGAATATCATCAAGTCGTTTGGCAAGATAGGCTACAAGGCAGACAAGATAAATCCTGAGGAAAAGAAATAAAGCCTAACATTAGCTCACGTTAAGATAGGTAGAATCAACCTTTTATTTTTCAATCATATTTAGTAACCAAGCCTTCCCTTCTTGCGAAGAAAGGTATATCGCACCCCTCTTTTTGGGGGGTAGGGGGGCTTTTTTAACCACATTTTTTAGTCATTATGAAAAAAGTATTAGTAATGCTGGCAATGGTTGCCGCAGTTTCAGGAAACGCATTCGCACAGTCTTCAACTTGTAAGGTACGCCTTGAGCAGATGCACTGTGGCGGTTGTTCTGGTAAGGTAAAGAGTGCTCTCTCTGCCGTTGACGGAGTTAAGGAAGTGAACACAGACCTTGAGAAGAGAATTGCAACAATCAGCTATGATGCGAGCAAGACCAACGAGAAGGCCCTTCTCAACTTGCTGAAGACAACAACAAAGTTCACCGAGGCCTATGCCTACAATCCAGACGAGGTTATTGAACGTAAGGCTGTTTACCGTGCCGGTCAGATGCGCTGCGGCGGTTGTGCCTCAAAGATAAAGAAGAGCATCGGCGAGGTTGCAGGTGTGCAGAATGTTGATGTTGACTTGGATAAGAAGCTCGTCACCATTCAGTACGATGCCAACAAGGTGAGCAAGAAGGAGATTGTTGACGACTTCAAGAAGGCTGGCTATTTCGTTACTGCTGGTTACACCAACGATGTGGTGAAGTATGCAAGCTACATGGTAGAGGCTGCTAAGGGTAAGGCTGCTCAGGATGCTATCGCAAAGATGAAGGATGTAAAGGGAATCCTTGATGTGAACATCAATCCTGAGAACGGCTATACAGCTATCAGCTATAACACCCGTGTCATTGCCGACGACTCTGCTCTCAGCAAGGCTATTGAGACAGCAGGTTACAAGCCACAGGCAAACTGATCGCAGGAGTAAAGTAGGGGGTACTCCATCCCAGGAGGATGGAGCCTTCCCTTCCCCCCTTCAAGGGGTGGAGTAGTTAGTATTTCAATTCAAGATAACTTTTTTATTTTTATACGAGTCTTCCTAAAGGGGAAAGAAATATACGCTCTTTGAGTATAAAAAACATCGTTCCTTTTAGGAAGGCTTGGTTAGGCTTCTTTTTTATGGTATTCATGAATTATATCAACAGGCACCTGCCTGCTGTAAGGATTGTATTTGCCATAGTCCTGCTTGTAGTGTCGGCACAATATGCCGCGGCACAGAATGTTAAGGGCTATGTATTGGATAAGAACGGTGACGGTATCATAGGTGCCACCGTCGTGGTAAGAGGAACTACCACAGGTCAGTCAACTGGAGTAGAGGGAGATTTCGAGTTTTCACTTCCGGAGAACATAAAATATCCTCTTTCGCTCGATGTCTCATACATCGGATATGAGGGTAAAACAGTCATTGTGCGTAATGCCAATGAGGCTAAGAAGGAAATAGTAGTAACACTATATGAGGAAAAGAACCAGCTTAATGATGTCGTTGTCATAGGCTATGGCCATTCATCTAAGAAGAACCTTGTAGGCTCTGTTGCCAAGGTTGATGGTGATGATATTGTGATGCAGACAAAGGATGCGCCTCTCGTGGCTATGCAGGGTAAGGCTGCCGGTGTGTATATTGAGCAGGCAACAGGCGTGCCTGGCGGCGGTGCTTCAACCATCAATATCCGTGGTAAGAACTCTATCACTTCAGGCACGACTCCGCTATATATCGTTGATGGCGTTCCTTACAACGGAGCAAAGGAGAGTTACGTCGGTTATACCTCTACAGGTGCATTAGGACTGCCTAACGTGCTTGCCCTCATCAACCCTAACGATATTGAGTCTATCGAGATACTGAAGGATGCCGACGCTACTGCCATCTACGGAACACGTGGTGCCAATGGTGTGGTAATAATCACGACCAAGCAGGGCAAGGCAGGTAAGGTGAAGGTGGATGTCAGTCTCAGTGCCACATACTCTAAGGTAACGAAGCGTCTCGACTTCCTCAACACCGAGGAATACCTTGACCTCAGACGAAAGGCTGTTCAGGCAGACCTTGACAGGGGCGACATAAAGGAGAGCGACCTTAACGAGAGAAAATACCCAGACCTCTATCTCTTTGACCAGAAGGCAGACTATGACTGGCAGGACAAGATGATAGGCAATACAGCTCCTGCCTACGATGCGAATATCAAGATTTCGGGTGGCAATCAGAACACATCGTTCCTTGTAAGCGGTGGTCTGTATAGTGCCACTACTACCATTATCAGCGAAGATAAATACCGCAGATGGAATGGTAAGGTTTCGCTACAGCATCACTCTCTCGACAAGCGTTTCAACATGAGCGGCTCTGTTTCGCTCATGGGACTTGACATGGATTCTGACGGAGCAGGATCACTCTACAACAAATATAACACCGCTCCTAACACACCAATGTGGGATGAGGACGGAAACACATATTACATTCCGGGAAACAGCGAATGGGAGTCTCCACTTTCCTCTCTCAACGCCATGAGCGAGAATCGCGCCCTTAATGTGGTGGGTGCTCTCGACCTGAGCTATAGCATCATCAAGAATCTCGTTGTGAAGGTGAATATGGGATATACCTACAGTAACAGTAATATGCACATAGAATACAGGCGTTACTACTATAACCCATATAAGACAAACCAGACCAATCTCGGCTATTTCATCAACAGTAACACCAACTCTGTCAATATAGAACCACAGATATCGTATAAGCTCAGCGTCGGCAAGGCGCATGCTAATCTGCTTGCCGGTGCTACTTTCTATCGTGCTGCCGACCATAGCATTTATCTGCAAGGGCGTGAGTTTCCAAGTGATGCATTCCTTGGCAATGCCTCCGCAGCCCCTACTATCAGCAGTCACCAGAATCCTTCGCACGAGACTCGTACCGCGTCGGTCTTCGGACGTATTCAGACCGACTGGGACAATCGCTACCTTCTCAATCTGGTGCTCCGTCGTGACGGCTCTTCACGCTTTGCCACAGGCCATCAGTGGGGTACTTTCTATTCAGTAGGCGGAGGATGGATTTTCTCTGATGAGAAATTCGTAAAGAATGCCATAGGGGGTTGGCTGACTCATGGCAAGCTGCGCACAAGCTATGGCGTTACGGGTAATGACAAGATAACCGATTATTCATATATGACAAAGTATAGTACCTGCAAATATCCATACGAGGGTAACGTGGGACTATATGTAGATCAGTTGGGCAATGAAACCCTGAAATGGGAGGAGACCAGCAAGTTTGATATCGGACTGGAGCTTGGTTTCTTTACTGACCGCATAGTGTTCAACACCTCATTCTACAACAACCGCAGCAGCAACCTCCTTACCAGCGGGTATCTGCCAAGTCAATGCGGATTTTCCTCATTGACAAGCAATATTAATGCAGCTGTGGATAACAGGGGTTGGGAGATAGAACTCAACACCGTGAATGTGAAGACAACCGATTTCTCATGGACTACCAACTTCAACATCTCGTTTCCGAAGAATAAGCTTGTGAAGTATGAGAACCTTGAGAGTAGCCCTGACCGTACGAAATA
>JAZUKS010000078.1:0-31794 GCA_045643405.1 Bacteroidaceae bacterium
ATGACTGTTAATCATGGGGTCGTTGGTTCAAGCCCATCCTGAAGCGCCCAACCGAAAGGTTAGCGTTAGAGAGCGAAACTCAACATTGTACTGCTTCAGTAGCTCAGTTGGTTAGAGCACATGACTGTTAATCATGGGGTCGTTGGTTCAAGCCCATCCTGAAGCGCAAGAGGGTGTGTCAAAAGTGGCACATCCTCTTTTTTGAAACATAGCCCCGACTTTCCCAAGCCAGGGCTTTGTCATGTCCCAGATTTTTTGTATCTTTGGACATCATTATAATAAATCATGTCAAAGTTACAATTTAAATTCTACAATCAGGCACAAGGGGAGCTTTTTCCTTCGTTTCTGGGTGAAAAAATCCCGGAAACGCACCATGTCCGCCTTCTGAGCGGCATAGTTGACGCTCTTGACATCACAGACAAGCATAAAAACTTAAAGAGGAAAAAGCACTAAAACGTTAAGGCCATTGAAGTTTTAAGACGTAAGCAAGCAATTGAAGCACTGAAGAAACTAATTCCATCAAAGCATTAAGACGTTAAGAGCATCAAGACGTTGGAGACATCAAAGCATCAAGACGTTGAGAGCATTATACTTATTTCATGCGTGTTTCACGAATTATTGATTTTTCTATATAGGTCCATGAATTCGTGATTCTTCAGTCCCCATTTTGGAGCAATGAGAAGGTCGGCTGGTGAAGATGAGACAAAGCGTTCGAGCAAGATGGTTGAAGGCAATTGCGACACATAATCCCTGACCAGTTGAACGTACTCCTCTACATCGGGCATTGGCCATGGATTCTCCTCAAAGGTATGCGCCATATGCGTGCCTTTAATAATTTGCAGTTGGTGCAGTTTGAGCGTGGTGATAGGCAACGAACCAATCAGTCTTGCTTGACGCATCAGTTCGTCATGGTTCTCCGTAGGGAAACCAAGAATGAGATGCACACCTACCTTGATTCCACGGGCAGCAGTAGCCTGAATGGCATCCACACTCTGTTGCCAGGTATGTCCTCGATTAATCCAGCGAAGCGTATCATCATTGGCACTTTCTACCCCATATTCCACAACGAGAAAAGTGCGACGGTTCAGTTCTTCAAGATAGTCAAGCAGAGCCAGAGGCATACAGTCGGGACGAGTGGCAATCACCAATCCTACTACATCACTAACCGCAAGCGCCTCCTCGTAGAGTGCAATGCAACGCTCTACCGTGTCGTACGTATTTGTATAAGCCTGGAAGTAGGCAAGGTACTTCATCTCTGGGTATTTCTTGCCAAAGAAAGCCTTTCCCTCCTCCAACTGTTGGGTAATGCTCTTCTCCGTCTTACAATACGAAGGATTAAAGGTTTGGTTGTTGCAATAGGTACAACCACCACGCCCCACTTTCCCGTCCCTATTGGGACAGGTAAAACCAGCATTGAGGGAGATTTTCTGAACCTTACACCCCAACTGTTCCTTTAGCCAATCACCGTATTTATTCAAACAACAAAAACTGATTAATATTCAACAAAAATAGACTCACTAAAACTATTTTTCCTAAAACTATGCTCTCTAAAAACTATTTCCCTACAACTATCTCTCTAAAAACTATTTCCCTACAACTAATCTCTCTAAAAACTATTTCCTAAAAATAGTCTCACTAAAACTTCTCTCACTAAGACTACTCTCCCCATCCTGCACGATCCATGTTACGATAGCCAATTGCCTCGGCAAGGTGGGTAGAATTAATGTTTTCTGCCCCTTCAAGGTCGGCAATGGTACGTGCCACACGCAGAATGCGGTCGTAGGCACGTGCAGAGAGTTGGAAGCGATTCATTGCCTGACGCAACACCTCTGCATCCTCGGGAGATGGCGTAGCAAACTGACGCATCAAGGCAGGTGTCATCTGAGCATTACAATGAATGCCCCGGTAGTCCTTGTATCGTTCCTCCTGAATGCGACGAGCCTTCACAACACGTTCACGTATAGCAGCACTACTTTCGCCGGGAGCAGAACGCGAAACCTGATCAAAGGTCAATGGTACGATTTCTATCTGAAGGTCAATGCGATCAAGCAAAGGACCAGAAATCTTATTGAGATAGCGTGTAATCTGCCCAGGAGTGCAGACGCAATTCTTCAAGGGATGATTGTAGTAGCCACAAGGACAAGGATTCATGGCCGCTACAAACATAAAGTTGCAAGGATATGAGATGCTGTATTTCGCACGAGAGATGTTGATGACACGGTCTTCCAATGGCTGACGCAATACCTCAAGCACAGAGCGGTTGAACTCAGGCAACTCGTCGAGAAAGAGTACACCATTGTGCGCTAAACTAATCTCACCAGGCTGAGGATTGATGCCTCCACCTACCAACGCGGCCTGCGAAATGGTATGATGAGGACTGCGGAACGGACGCGTGGCAATGAGTGAAGTATCACTCTTCAAACTGCCAGCAATGGAATGCACCTGAGTCGTCTCAAGACTCTCGCTCAACGAGAGCGGAGGCAATATACTTGGCAATCGCTTGGCCAACATGCTCTTTCCGCTTCCCGGAGGACCAACCATAATTATATTATGACCGCCTGCAGCAGCCACCTCAAAGGCACGTTTTACAAACTCCTGCCCCTTAACGTCCGAGAAATCGCATTCAAAGTTTGACTGATGATCGTAAAACTCTGCTCTGGTATCCAATTCGGTGGGTTGTAGCATAGTTCCTCCGTTGAGCACGTCAACCACCTCACGAAGGTTGTGCGCACCATAAACCTTAACATTGTTCACCACAGCAGCCTCGCGCACATTCTGCACTGGCACGATAAGGCGTTCATAACCCAGCGCCCTTGCCTTAATAGCCACAGGCAAAGCGCCTCGTATGGGTTGCAGCGAACCATCCAAGCTCAACTCTCCCACCATCATTGTAGTAGGCAACATTTGCGGAGAAACACTTCCCTCCGTTGTCATCATGCCAATAGCCATGGGGAGGTCATATCCACTACCCTCTTTCTTCACATCTGCGGGAGCCATGTTGATGGTAACAGAACGCATGGGAAGACTGAAACCGCTGTTATGAACAGCAGCCATGATGCGTTCATGACTCTCCTTGACTGCATTGTCGGGCAAGCCCACCAACACAAATCGCATGCCAGGACCTACGTTTACCTCAACGGTAACCGCAATGGCCTCAAGACCTAAAACAGCAGCACTATTTACCTTTACTAACATGTTGAAGATTGATGATTGAGGGTTGATAATTGATGATTGATGATTGAGGGTTGATGATTGAGGGTTAAGGGTTAAGGGTTGATGATTGAGGGTTGAAGATTGAGGATTGAGGGTTGAGGATTGAGGATTGAAGGTTGAGGATTGAGGATTGAAGGTTGAGGATTGAGGATTGAAGGTTGAGGATTGAAGGTTGAGGATTGAAGATTGAGGATTGAAGGTTGAGGATTGAAGATTGAGGATTGAAGGTTGAGGATTGAGGATTGAGGATTGAGGATTGAGGATTGAGGATTGAAGGTTGAGGATTGAGGATTGAAGGTTGAAGATTGAGGATTGAAGAGTTGAGGATTGAAGGTTGAGGATTGAAGAGTTGGAGGTTAGATTTCTTGATGGTTATTTAAGTAACAGACAAACTGCTATGTTTGTAAATAAATGCAATTAATTCTTCTCCAAATAATTGCGTAAACTCTTTACATCACGGGCAAGCAGTTTTATCTTTCCGTCTGTTCCGACAAGAACCAGAAGCGGAACGCGACGCACACCCAACTGATTGACTAATTTACCATTCAAACCCTGACGGTCAAAATAAGTAGGAATACTATTCGTACCCTTTGGTGAACTCTGTCTGTAAAGAACCGTGTCAACATCCAAACTATAACCGAGCAACTCAAGTTCACGAACCTTTTTGCCCTCGTCGGGAGATGCCAAATCGTCCTTCAACCTAGACAATTCAATATGCAGGTAATCTGACGATTCTGTCCATCCAGCCCAAAAGTAGAGTACAAACATCTTGTTCTTGTACGTTGAGAGGGAATGATGCACAGAGTCGTCTGTCAGCAAGTCGAAATCCGGCATCTTCTCCCCTACACACAAGGCGTAACGCTGTTGGATAAGTCCACCCAATGTTGCCACTTGCTGATCCTTTGGCAAAGCCTCTGCAATGACCTTGTAAAGCGTTTCTGCACTATCGGAAGGCAATCCTTCCACATTAACGAAATACTGTGTCAAAAGATACTGCGATACCTTGCTGGCAGGATGCTGACGGATAAACTGCGATGCTGAGGTACGAAGAGAAGCCGTATCGGTTGCAGTATTCTGCTGACGGAACTGGGTGTACAGTTCATTCTCCTCATTGCCAGACACCTCTACATGCCAGAGGTCCTGCACGTCTCCCTTTATCTTGATGTCGTCACCGCCATGCCCCCAAATCACCAGTTGCGACTGGTTGGGGTAGATGATGCGGAAAGTGGCCTCGTTCTGCAAGTCGCAAGTATAACGGAACTCGCCCTCCGTAAGATGCAGAGTGTCAATCGAAGTCAAACCACCATCGGTACTAAGGATGAAGAAATCGCCCTGCTTGATGTTGGCATACTTGCCACTCACACGCATTTGTCCCTTTGGCACCCCGCAGGCATACAACATAAGTCCCACAATGACCAAAGCCCCCATTCCTCGCAACGAGGAACGGAGACCTTGGTATGTGTTACGGAGTAATCCGAACGATATCTTCATTTTCTAAAACTTACTTGCAAAGGCTCTTCACGGTACTTGCGTACTTGTCAAACTCGTAGTCCTTCAAAGCACGCTTTGCAAGAGTGGGATCCTTTGTAATAGCGTCGCGAAGAGAACTGCTGAGCAAAGTGGCATCACCAATGCGTGCACCAACGATAGCCTTCAGGTAGCTGGTTGTTGCATCAGCCTTTTCTACACCATCAAGTGTATTGCGAGCGCTTACATAATCCTTGTTGAGAATCTGAGCCAAAGCAGCAACGTTGCTCTTGGTGTCGTGCAGATTGGATGCAGCCTGCACATAGTTGCCCTTGGCAACGTTCAAGGCACCCATCATGCTGTTGAAGATGTCGCTACCACTACCCTTTGCCAAGGCCATCTCAGCATCCTGTACACGGTTCTCGGTAAGTGCGATGAGAGCCATGTTGGTATTTGCCTCGGGAGCGTTGTTGTTGATTGAGAGTGCCTGCTGCAAGTACTGCTTTGCCTTGGCAATGTTACCCTTCTCGTAAGCAAGTTTAGCCAGGTTGTTGAAAGCACGATAGTCTGAAGGATATACCTGAGTAGTCTTGCTGTACCATGCCTCCCTGTCGGCAGGCGAAGTCATCAGCATGCCACCACCATAGAGCAACTCCTCTACGCTGAGCTTGCCTGCATCCTGCTTGAACTGGTCGATAATCTGCTCGTCGCTGCGACCGATAACGTCGTAGTTGACAATCAAGCGTGCACGGCGCAACTCGGGCATGATGCCTTCCTTGATGTCGGTGTAGATTTCGCTCATGTTCTTGATCTGCTGCTCACGCTGCTCAGGATCCTCGTACAATGAGAGCACGCGAAGGATAACCTGCTTGTCCTGCAAATTGCTGGCAGAGATGAGTTGCTGGAAACCTTCCCAGTCCTCGGCAGTAAACTTGGTGTTGATGTCAGCATCCATCTTGATCTTCTTCAACTCCTTCTGCAAGTAGTCAGCACTTACGTCCTGACGCTTCTCGGCCAAACGCTCGTTATAGTCATAGCGACCATCGGGGCTTGCGTATGCACTAACCTCGATGCTGCTCAATGCACGTGTCTCCTCGTTGTCGTTGATCTCACGAAGTACCTTAACCAAGTCCTTGATGTTAACCGACTCCAACTCGCTGGTGCGAAGGTTAGCCTGGGCAATGAGGAACTTGATGTTTGCCTCCTGCTTCTGAGCAATAACGCGCTGGAAAGCGTCGGGAGCAAGCGAAGCATTGGCACTTGTCAATGCGCGGCCCAGCAAGTTGCTTGTAGCCAGAATGCCATAGCCCACCTTAACCTCGGGCAGCGACACCTTCTTCTTGCCAAGCTTAGCGTCGAACTGCAGGTAGAGATCGCTCTGCAACATCTCGTCAGTGTATGCCCAATTGCTCTTCATCGAATAATTGCCACCCACCTTGTACTTGATGGTGGTGTTGTTGTCCTGTACCTTTTCGCCCTGGAAGGTTGCGCTCTGACCCTGAGCCTCGCTACCCTCGTACTTCAAAACGGGAATGACTGTAACCACAGCCTTCTTCTTCATGTACTTAGCAGGGAAGTTACCAAAGATGGTTGCAGGAACCTGACCGCCCACAGCCTCAAGGGGAGTGGGATTAACAGAAAAATAGTCGGGCGAGAGAGGTCCCAACTTGGAGCAGCCAGTCAGCACCATTGCACCACCAGCCACTAAACAAAGAATGTTTTTCTTCATAAAACAATATATTATTTATTTTGATTTCGAACCAGAATTTACGTACGCGTGCGCAACACGCTATATAAACGGGTGCAAAGATAGTACATTTTCGTGAGACTGCCAAATTTTTCAATAACACGTTTCAACTGTAGGCTGGAATATTCCTCCTCGCTTTTCTGCGCCCTAACACTTTACGGTTCAATAACGCCAAAGTTTGCAGGCAGATTCAGCGACTGGGGCATGAGGCTGACTACGGCATCGCTATTGCCCGAAATCGTCAGTCCGGACAAATCGCCGGCTAAGCAGTTGAGCAGTGCCTTCTTGTCGCCAGAGACTGTGGCATCGGCATCAGCACGGGTCTCATTCATATAAGTGAGAACCACGCCTCCACGACGCACCACGCACGCCTTTTCGTTGCCGATGACGAAGTTGACCGCAACGTCCTTGTCCTGGCACTCTATGCTGTTGTTCATGATGGCTGCAAACTCAAAAATCATGTCTATTGAACTCACTGCCAAGATGGGCAGGAAACGGGTGGCAGAGAACGTCTGTGGCGCCGGAGTACCGGAGCGCAGTTCCATTGCGCCCACCAGATATGCATTTCGCCAGGTGCCACTCTCGCTCTGGTAAGCCAGTTGCTCCAATGCGTCGGCACACAGGCGACGCGCCTCCATGTTCGAGGGGTCAGCATACACCAGTTCCTTGGTCACCTGGGCAACCCATTGGTATTCACCCTTGGCATAGTCCTCTCGTGCCAGGTTCAGCACGCGTTGTGCATCGCCCATATATTCAACCACCTTCTTAGCCGTCTCGGCAGGCGGAAGCAGATTCAGGTTTACGGGATTGGCATCATACCATCCCATGTACTTCTGGTAGACCGCCTTGATGTTGTGCGACAAGGTTCCGTAGTACTGTCGGGTGTACCATACCTTATCAAGTTTGGCAGGCAGTTGAAGCATGTTGGCAATCTCGGTCGACGTGTATCCCCTGTTCACGTAATACAAGGTCTGGTCGTGAATGAACTTATAGATGCACGCCGTGTTCTCGAGGTACTCATTGACGATGTCGTTGCCCCAATGCGGCCAGTTGTGACTTTGGAAGACAACCTGGGCATCCTTGCCAAACTTCTGCTTTGCCTCAAGGATGTATCCGCACCATGCCTCACCATCGCGCACTTCTGCACCACGAAGCGTGTAGAGGTTGTGCAGTGTACCGGTACAGTTCTCGGCCATCCAGAGTGCCTTGTAGTCGGGGAAATAGGCATTCATCTCGGCAGGTGCCTCGGTGCCTGGGGTAATCTGGAACGTAACGTTGAGCCCGTCGATGACGTATTCGCCGGTTTGCGCAATCTGGCAAGTGGGGGCAGCCAGACCAGCCACATCATTGACAGACTGTCCCATGCCGATGCCCATTGCCATGCGTCCCGTCACGCCTTTGGGCAGGAAGGCGCCATACTGGTAATTGGCACGACGCTTCATGGCAAGTCCGCAATACACATTCTCGGAAACAACGTGCTTCATGAACCCTTGGGGAACGATGACGGCCGTCTGGCCATTCTTCATCTGCTCCTCCAATGGCAGACTTGCACTTGCCACCTTGCACTCCTTCAGTACCTCGTTGATGCCACCATAGTGGTCTATGTGGCTATGGCTGATGATGACGGCTGCAATGTCGATGGACGAACTGTGCAGATACTCGCTCTTGAAAAGGTCGAGAGCGGCTCTTGCCGTGTTGTTGCCCATCAGCACATCGAAGACAATCCAACGGTTATTGGGAGTCTTGATAAACGTCATATTGGCCATGTCGTAACCGCGAACCTGATAGATGGCGCCCGGAACCACCTCGAACAAGCCAGAGCGGACGTTGCAAAGCGCATTCTGCCACAGGCTGGGGTTTACGGTAGCGGGAGCCGCTCCCTCGTCGTAGAGGAACTTGAACTCGGCCATGTTCCACACCTCCTCGCCACTCTCATTGCGGATGATGAGGTCGGGGGTGGACTTAAGGCATCCTCGCTTGGCGTTCTCCAGTTCACTCAGGTCCTGAAAGTCGAGGCGACTCATCCAAGCGTCATTCAACGCTGAGGTATGGGGGGTGGCAGCCTTGTTGGCAGTAGGATTCTCTGGGTCAAAGACATCTGCCTCGGGGTCTTGGGCAACCCCTTCCTTGAAGAACACAATACTGTCCATGTCGCTCGACAGTACCGTCTGTCTAGCCTTGCCATCCTTATAGATGTGGTATCCCTGTGCTTGTATGCCCGTCGTGGCAGCCGAAGCCAACAATATGCTTATAAAAAACTTTTTCATTTCTTGGTTATTTTGAATACTTTACGATCTGTTTGAACAATGTACACACCTCTTCCGAGTTGAGAGATGGAAATGACGGCCACGCCCTCTGCGTCAGCCTTTGCCGTTGCCAGCGTCTTGCCGTCGAGTGTGTAGAGCGAAAGGCTTTCGCATCCGCGAGCCACCAACTCGGATGCCGTGATGGTGAACGAGTCGCTCATTGCATCATCCACGGCCGTTGGCAAATCCACCTCCTCGATGGTCATCTTCAGATGACTTGCCAGGGGGTAGAGCAGTTCAGTCTCACCACACACCATCTTCACGTCCGTCTCGGTGAACGACACGACTGGTTTTTGTGTCAGGTCGAACGCTGTCTGACCTTGCGCATCGTGAATCACCACGCACAATTTCTTCTCCGCATGGCTTGCCATGCCTACCATGCAAGCCCAAAAGAATAAGAGCAATTTCTTCATTAGCCTTAATTTTTTGTAAGTGTTTTGTTAAATCCCCAATTTCTGTGCCCTATTTGATGCACTATCAACTCAACAGAATGTGCAATACCGCACATTTATCGCGTGCAAAGTTAGTGTTTTTTCGTGATACTGCCAAATTTTTCGGATAATACGTTTCGCAAAAAAACACTTCGCACAACCTCGCTATCCGCGACTTCAATGCCTTCCTTTTTTCCAGCAGTCATCACCAACCATTCAAAGATACGAACAAGTAAAACATCGCAACAAAACAAAGTACACTTGTCCATCAGTAACAGCCTCCATTCACTTTGCATCATCCTCGAAATAACCGACCCGATTTTCCTCGGTTCTTCCGAGGTGTTTGTACTCAAAGTCCAATCAAACTCCAATTAAAGTCCAATCAAACTCCAATATTTATTGGAATATATTGTAGTTTCATTGTAATTTAATTAGGATTTGATTAATAGCATAGTAGAAGAACCTCGCAGGAAGACAACAGGGAGATAACGAGAAACAGGCAAGTAAACAATCGTTACACAACGGGTAACGCAAGTCTCAACGATGAAGTGCTACTTGGAGGGATGCATAATGTTGCGGGGATGATGGAGCAGGATTTCCTCACGAAGGCGCGTACGGTCGATGTGGGTATAAATCTCGGTAGTAGAGATGCTCTCGTGGCCCAGCATGGTTTGGATGGCACGAAGGTTGGCCCCTCCCTCAAGAAGGTGGGTTGCAAAACTATGACGGAAGGTGTGAGGCGAAATGCTCTTCTCGATACCAGCCAAACCGGCCAGTTGCTTGATGCGGACAAACAGGGTGATGCGGCTTAGTTTGGTGCCTCGGCGCATGGACACGAACACATAATCCTCGTGCCCTTTCTTGATGACCAGTTCGCGACGTTGCTCAAACCAGCGCCGAATCTCCTCGGTTGCCCTACGCGAGATAGGCACCAGGCGTTCCTTACTGCCCTTTCCTTTTACTCGTACAAAGCCTTCTTCGAGATACAGATTACTGATGAGCAATTCGCAAAGTTCGCTGACACGCAAACCGCAACTGTAGAGCGTCTCGATGATGGCAAGGTCGCGCTGATATTCGCGCATGCCCGGATCGATGGCATTCTCGATAGCATCAATCTCTTCAACCGAGAGAACCTCGGGCAGGTGTTTTCCGATGTTGGGTGAGACGAGAAGTTCGGTGGGGTCGGTAGGAACTTCTCCCTCAATGGTCAGGAAACGATAGAAGGAGCGCACTCCGCTCAGCACCCTTCCCAACGAACGGGCACCAATGCCAAGGTCGCGCATAGAACCAGCAAAACGGTCGAGTTCATCGAGGGTTATGGCACGAAAGTCGATGCCTTCGTCGTCCATGTAACTTACGAGTTTCTGCAGGTCAAGCATATAGTTCTCGAACGTATTCTTGCTGAAGTTACGCTCAAGTCGCAAGTACTTTTCGTAAGCACTTATAATGTCTTTCGGAACACTATGACCAACGATTTCGACTTTCATTGCTTTATGGTTTTACATCATCCAAAATGAATGCCGGTAGCGGCTTCATCATGAAACCAGTCTTCGTCACCACAATAATTTCAAGGCAACAGAAACAGTTTTTCTACCTTATATATGGAAATTTCGAATTATTCTTCGTATCTTTGCGCAAAATTATACATTTCCTTGAACAAAAACAAGAAAAGGAATGAAAAAGATACAAATAATCAACGGTCCCAACCTGAACTTGTTGGGCAAACGCGAGCCCGGCATTTACGGCAACCAGGGCTTCGAACCTTATCTGGAGGCGCTACGCAAGCGTTATCCCGACGTACAGATTGAATACATGCAGAGCAATCATGAGGGCGACCTCATTGACTGCATACACAACGTAGGCTTCGATTTTGACGGAATCGTGCTCAATGCTGGTGCTTACACGCACTACAGCGTGGCTTTGCTTGATGCTATCAAAGCCGTCAGCACTCCCGTCATAGAGGTTCATATCAGCAACGTGCACCAACGCGAGGAGTTCCGCCACAAGAGCATGATAAGCGCAGGGTGCAAGGGCGTTATCTGCGGTTTCGGGCTCGACAGTTACCGATTGGCAGTAGAACACCTGGTAAATGGGTAAGCAACAGAGGATTCAAGGACTCTAAACCCTAAAAGATGACCAAGTTCAAAGGCACGAGCAAACTGTACAAGGCCACCCCACAACCGGAGAATGCGCAAACCGGGCATGAGGACCTGATGGAGGAGTACATCAAGCACCACATCGACGAGGAGGGCGAATACCTGCACTCACTTTGGCGAGACACACAACTGCGACTGATGTACGGACAGATGGCCAGTGGCCACATTCAGGGACGACTGCTCAAGATGCTGGTGCGCATGATAAGGCCCAAGCGTGTACTGGAACTGGGCACATTCAGCGGATACTCGGCACTATCGATGGCCGAGGCACTGGAACCCGGAAGCGAACTGCACACCTTCGAGATATTCGATGAACAGGAGGATTTTCTCCGTCCATGGTTCGAGAAGAGCGCCTATAGCGACCTCATACACTTGCACATAGGCAATGCGCTGGAGATGGTTCCGCAAATGGACGTAGAGTGGGACCTTGCCTTCATTGATGCCGACAAGCGTGAGTATGTGGCTTACTATGAAATGGTGCTACCGCGACTGAAACCCGGTGGCTACATCATTGCCGACAACACGTTGTGGTATGGTCGTGTCATTGAGACCGACACACGCGAGAGCGACAAGCAAACCCTGGGCATCAAGGCATTCAACGACCTTGTGGCACAGGACGACAGAGTTGAAAAAGTAATCGTACCCGTAAGAGACGGGCTTACATTAATCAGAAAAAAAGATGGAAACAACAAGACAGAATAAGATTGCACGTCTCATTCAGAAGGAACTGAGTGAGGTGTTCCAACAGCAAACCCGCCAGATGAAGGGCGTACTGGTAAGCGTAAGCAACTGCCGTATCAGTCCCGACCTCAGCATCTGCCGTGTTTACCTGAGTATCTTCCCCAGCAACAAGGCTGAGGAGATTGTCAACAACATCAACGCAAACCAGAAGCAGGTACGCTTTGAACTGGGTCAGCGTGTACGCTTCCAGTTGCGCATCATCCCCGAACTGAAATTCTTCGTGGACGATTCGCTCGACTATGTGGAACACATTGACGAATTGCTGAAGAAGTAAGATGAAATACGAATTGTTCATAGCCAAGCGTTACCTCTTCTCAAAGAAGAGCCACCACGCCATCAATATCATATCGTACATCTCGGTGTGCGGTGTGGCTATTACCACCATGGCATTGGTGTGTACGCTTAGCGTGTTCAATGGTTTTCAGGATTTGGTGGCAGACCTCTTCACGGCTTTCGACCCCGAGATAGAGGTCACACTCAATGAGGGACGCGTGCTGGCAGCCGATGATCCGTCGCTCGAAAAATTAAAAAAACTCGATTTCATCGATGCCTACACCGAGTGCGTAGAGGGTCAGGCACTGGTTGTGCAGGGCAAGCACCAGTTGGTGGTCACCATGCGAGGCGTGGAGGACAACTTCATTGAGCAGACCAATACCGACGAACTCTTCTACGGCGACGGCGACTTCATCCTGCGCGATGACACATGCGACTACGGCATCCTGGGCATACAACTGGCCAGCAAGATGGGACTGCAAGCATCATTTGACGACCCCATCAGCATCTACGCCCCCAAGAAGGGCGAGCGCGTGAATATGGGCAACCCACTGAGCAGTTTCAACCAGGACTACCTTTACTCTCCGGGCATCGTGTTCATGGTTAAGCAGGCAAAATATGACGCCAACTATGTGCTTACGTCCATTGGCTTTGCCCGTCGCATACTCGATGCACAAGGACAGGTCACAGCCATCCACCTGCGCATAAAGGATGGCGAGAGCGTGTCGAGCGCCAAGAGTAAAATCAAAGAGGTATTGGGCGACCGCTTTGTTGTGAAGGACCGTTACGAGCAACAGGATGAGGTATTCCACATCATGCGCATCGAGAAACTGCTGGCATACGTATTCCTTACCTTCATCCTATTGGTGGCATGCTTCAACATCATCGGTTCGCTTTCCATGCTGATGATTGACAAGAAGGCCGATGTAGAGACACTACGCAACTTAGGTGCATCGAACAAGCAAATCAGTCGCATATTTACCTTCGAGGGACGTATGATCAGTGCCGCCGGCGCCGCATTCGGAATCCTTATCGGATTGGTTCTCTGCTGGGCACAGCAACAGTTTGGCCTCATCACGATGGGCGACACCGAGGGTAGTTTCATCATCGAGGCTTATCCCGTCAGCATTCACCCGCTCGACATCATACTGGTATTCATCACCGTTCTTGTGGTAGGTTGGGTTGCCGTTTGGTATCCCGTGAGGTATCTAAGCAAGAAAATATTGTAGCAGACCATCCCACCATGAAAAACAATCCCTTCTCCCGTCCCCTTTATGTAATGGCAAAGCCTATTGGCGCCCATTGCAACCTGACGTGCAAGTATTGCTACTATCTTGAGAAGCAAGAACTGTACAAGGAGGAAAAACAGCAAATGATGAGCGACGAGTTGCTGGAACGCTTCATCCGGCAATACATCGAGGCACAGACAAGTCCGACAATACAGTTTACATGGCACGGAGGCGAGGCATTCATGCGCCCCCTCTCGTTCTACCAAAAGGCAGTACGCCTGCAACAGCAATACGCACAAGGCAGGCAAATAGACAACTGCATACAGACCAACGGCACTCTCATCAATGCCGAATGGGCACGCTTTCTGCACGACAACAACTGGCTGGTAGGCGTCAGCATTGACGGTCCGCAAGAGTTTCACGATGAATACCGTATCAACAAGAACGGCCGGCCGTCATGGGCAAAGGTGATGCACGGCATTGATCTACTCAACAAATACCAGGTAGAATGGAATGCCATGGCCGTTGTCAATGACTACAACGCAGACTATCCACTGGCCTTTTACCGTTTCTTTCGCGACGAACTGAACTGTCACTACTTGCAGTTTACGCCCATTGTAGAAACAATGGCACAGGAACCTCGTCAAGAAGGAAATACGCCAAACTATCAACAGAACGACATACCAGTAAAAAAGTTGCCATACGTCCTTACTCCCGAATCGGTTACCCCACAACAATGGGGCAATTTCCTCTGCGAAATCTTCGATGAATGGGTAAAAAAGGACGTCGGAAAGATGTTCGTACAGATTTTCGATGCTACCCTTGCCAACTGGATGGGAGTAACACCCGGCGTGTGTTCGTTAGCCCAAGACTGCGGTCATGCAGGCGTAATGGAATGGAACGGAGACGTGTACAGTTGCGACCATTTCGTATTTCCCCAACATCGGCTTGGTAACATTCGGCAACAAACACTATACGAACTCATGAACGGGCAACAGCAACAAACGTTCGCCCACATCAAATCGGGGTGCCTACCTAGTCAATGCCAGCAATGCGAATGGCTCTTTGCCTGTCATGGCGAATGCCCCAAGAACCGCATCATATCGCCCACAACACACGAAGTAGAGACCGAGAACCGTGGATTCACACCAAGGCTCAACTATCTTTGCGAGGGTTACAGACGTTTCTTCCAACATGCAGTTCCCTACATGGACTTCATGAAGCAGGAACTACTCAACAACCGACCGCCCAGCAACGTCATGAACAGCATCATCCATCCCGATATCAATTAAACCGAATCATAAACTAACCTACCGCAACAAGTCATGAAACGAATCTGCCTGTATCTATTAGCGTTCTTGCTCTTTACCCCAGCCTCTTTTGCCCAAAAGAAGCGGGACGGACTGGCATTGGCATACGCCTCCATCAACATACGATATGCAAACGGTGACAAGAAGAGTGCCGAGAGGTGCTGGAATACGCGCAGGGACAGGGTGGCACAATTCTTCCTGGACAAGAACATTGCCATTGCAGGATGCCAGGAAGTGTTGCACGAGCAACTTGTGGACCTTCTGGAACGCCTGCCACAGTATGACTACGAAGGAGTGGGAAGAGAGGATGGCAAGCAAAAAGGTGAGTATGCCCCCATCTTCTGGAGAAAAAATGAATGGACACGAATCAAAGGCGGCACCTTCTGGCTTTCGGAAACACCAGACGTAGTGGCTTCCGTGGGATGGGATGCTGCACTTACCCGCATTGCCACCTTCGTTCTGCTAAGACACAAGGGAGACGGGAAACAACTTATGTGCATAAATACGCATTTCGACCACATTGGGCATACGGCAAGACAGAAAAGTGCGCAACTCATACTGGCCAAGGCCAAGGAGATTGCAGGAAACACTCCCTTTGTGCTAACGGGTGACTTCAACGTGGATATGAGCGACGCTGCCTATCATACCATAACACACGATCCGGAATTCACGATTCTTGACACATACATGCAGGGAGCGCCTCATCAGGGCGTGTTCTACACCTTCCACGATTTTAGCAGAAGACCTGCAGAGCAGTGTACCAAGATTGACTACATCTTTGCATCGCCCGACATAAAAGTAAACAGCACCTTCATACAGGCAGAGGAAAGAGGCGAGAACATAAAGCACTTTTCCGACCACAATCCTGTTGTGGCAAACATAGTATTCTGAGCAGAAAGAAAACGATGCTGAAGGCAACGTATTGGATGCCCCATAAAAACAAAAGAGCGCACAACATTTAAGCTGCACGTCCCTTTGTTCTGCCCTCCCGTTTATTTGTAGTGTACTTAATAGAGGACCGACTCTTTTGCTATATATATGGATTGTTAATGTTCCCTGTTTACGATTGCAAAGGTACGGCAATTTAGCAGAAAACACTTTCACCACGTGCGCAATGATATGTACAAATGGAGCAAAATACGTAAATTTCTGGGATTTTTACTGAAAAAACGACTAAAAAACCGAAATTTCAATCCTTCACCTCTTCAAAATCCACATATTCGCCCTCATCATCGGCAAATACTTTCTTTTTAGGTTTTGAAGCAGAATTCGACGATTCGTCCCTATAAACACCTGCTCCGCGGCGTTGTTGTTGCTGCTGCGACTGACGACGCTGCTGCTGGCCCTGCTGACGACCAGCCCGCATAATCTTACGCATCTGCCACCATAGACGCAACGCGCCCATGCCAGCCAATATAAAAATGCAGAGAAAGAAATTCAGTAAACAACCCACAACGAAAGCAACGTATTATAATAAGGAATCAAAAAATCTTCTTACCTATATTACAAACAATGTACCATGCAATGATGGCAGCAAAGCAAGTGTATCCCAACAAGAAGCAGGGGATACAACCCAATAGGAAGATAAAGCGTACAGAATTGTCCTTCCAAGAAAGATTCTTGAATTTCAAAGCAAACAAGGGCAATTCAGCAATAAGCAAATAACTTAACAAAATCATACCAACGAACACCCATACGGCACCCATAGGAAGATTTACCAACCAATCATGCTGGCCCAGTACCAAAGAACCCCAGAAGAGGGCATTGGCAGGAGTTGGCACGCCGATAAACGAACTTGTCTGACGTTCGTCCAAGTTGAACTTGGCCAATCGCAAAGCAGAGAAACCAGCCATCACGAAAGCAACGTATGGGAAATAGGGCTGGACGGGCTGCATAAATACCGGATACTGCAATTCATGAAACAAAGAGAAGAGAATGGCAGAAGGAGCTACACCAAAAGTAACCACATCAGCCAACGAATCAAGTTCCTTGCCGATAGGCGAAGAAACATGCAGCAAACGAGCCGTCATGCCGTCGAAAAAATCAAAGGTGGCACCAATAACAATCAGCACGATTGCCATAAAATAGTTTGCCTGGAATGCAAAGAAAGTGGCAATGCAACCACTTATCAGGTTGCAACAGGTAATTGTGTTTGGAATGTGCTTTTTCATAAGGCAGGCGTGCTTACAATCTTGCCAATATCGTTTCGTTACCAGTGGTACGCTGATCCATCTTGACCAGCACCTTAGTGCCAAGGGGCAGATAGGTATCAACACGTGAGCCCAACTTGATGAAGCCCAAATGGTCGTCAATATCACATATGTCGCCTACCTGAGTGTAAGTAACAATACGACGAGCCACCGCTCCAGCGATCTGGCGAACCAGGATGTCTGTTCCCTGAGGAGTTGTGATGACGGTTGTTGCACGCTCATTCTCCTCGCTGGCCTTAGGCAACCAAGCACGATGGAAGTTACCGTCATGATGACGGGTGTATTTCACGGTTCCGTCAACAGGAACCCAGTTGGCATGTACGTTGGTAACGCTCATGAAGATGCTGACCATAATGCGGCGATCGTGAAAGAACTCCTTCTCTTCTACCTCTTCAATGCAGACAATCTTGCCGTCGGCAGGAGCAATGACAATACCTGTGGTGTCTTCCTCAAAATGACGAGGAGGGCAACGGAAGAAATTCAGCACAATAAGGTACAGGGTACCTGTAATGGCTAATACGACATAGAAGGGGACAAGCGACCACTGATAGTGATACGACATCTCGAAAAGGAGCATATTCAGCAAGGCAATTGCCACACCACCGATGACCAGTGTATGTGTGCCTTCACGGTGCAATTTTATCTTTTTACTTAATTTACGAAGTCTTTTTCCCATTGTTACGTGGTGTTGTTTGGTGGTCAAATGACCATATTTCACGGCAAAGATACAATTTTTATATCAATTATAATAAAGAAATGGGATAAAATTAAAATAAAGACCGACAATTGAGGGCCGTTGACACAAAAAGCAGAACTTTTTTTGCTTATTTCGCCAATATAACGTATCTTTACACCAAAATGTGCGAGTCGGCTCGCATCCCTATGTCACGCAAATCTGTCTATTAAGACATAAACAACAAAAAAACATCAATCAACATATGCAAGATTTTGTTCACCTACATGTACACACCCAATTTTCACTGCTTGACGGTATGTCGAAAATTGACAAGATGGTAGACAAGGCCATCAGCGACGGCATGCGCGGCGTGGCCATAACAGACCACGGCAACATGTTTGGCGTAAAGGAATTGTTTGACTACTGCTGCAAGGTGAATAAGGGACGCAAAAAAGAAGGACTGGAACCGTTCAAACCCATCTTTGGTTGCGAGATGTACGTTGCACGCAGAGGCGACAAGACCCTGATGGAGGGAAAACAGGATGCATCGGGCTGGCACTTGATAGTGCTGGCAAAGAATGAGACCGGATACCGCAACCTCATAAAGCTGGTTTCGCGCTCTTGGGTGGACGGATATTACATGCGTCCGCGTACCGACCACAAAGACCTTGCTGAACTGCATGAGGGACTGATCATATGCTCTGCCTGTATCGGTGGCGAGATTCCCAAGAAGATTCTGGCAGGCAATATTGACGAGGCAGAAAAGGCCATGCTTTGGTTCAAGGAAATCTGGGGAGACGACTACTATGTGGAGTTGCAACGCCACAAAGTAAAGGATCCTATGGCTAAGGCAAACTTTGAGACCTTTGAACTGCAAGAGAAGGTAAACCCCATACTGATAGAACTGGCACGAAAGCATAACATCAAGATGATTTGCTCGAACGACTGCCACTTCATCAACGAGGAAGACGCCGAAGCACACGAGATTCTGCTTTGCCTATCTACAGGCAAGAAGATTGACGAACCGCACATGCTTTACAGCAAGCAAGAGTGGTTCAAGACGCGGGCAGAAATGGCAGAGGTATTCTCCGACTTGCCAGAAACGCTTGACAACACTTGCGAAATCCTTGATAAGGTTGAGACCTACAACATAGAGAGTGACCCCATCATGCCCTTCTACCCTATCCCTTCCGAGTTTGGAACCGAGGAGGAGTGGAGGAATAAATTCACGGAAAAAGACCTTTTCAACGAGTTTACTGCCGATGAATACGGAAAAAATCCGCTTCCTGAAGAAGACGGAAACAAGAAGATCGGCAAACTTGGAGGCTATGACAAACTGTACCGCATCAAGTTTGAGGCGGACTATCTGGGAAAACTGGCCTACGAAGGCGCATCACGACTCTACGGAAACGGATACGAAGAGATACCCTACGACAAGGCCCTGCAACCAGACGAACTGTCAAAATGGTCCGATGAACACGGCATTTCCAAGGAAGTAGACGAACGCATACGCTTTGAACTTCACATCATGAAGACGATGGGATTTCCCGGTTACTTCCTCATCGTGCAGGACTTCATCAACTCTGCCCGCAACGAACTGGGCGTATGGGTTGGTCCCGGTCGTGGTTCAGCAGCGGGTAGCGTGGTGGCATACTGCTTGGGCATCACCAAACTCGACCCCATGAAGTACGATCTGCTTTTTGAGCGTTTCCTGAATCCCGACCGTATCTCACTGCCTGATATTGATACTGACTTTGACGATGACGGACGCGGAAAGGTACTGATGTGGGTAATGGACAAGTATGGTCATGAAAACTGTGCCCACATCATCACCTATGGCACATTGGCCGCCAAGAACAGCATCAAGGATGTGGCTCGCGTGCTCGACATCCCCCTGGACAAGTCGAATGCACTCTGCAAGGCCATGCCCGACCGACTGCCCGACGGAATGAAGCCCAAACTTGACAACTACATCAAATGTACCCCAGAACTACAAAAGGCAGAGGCGTCGATTGACCCCAAAGAGTCGAACACCATTAAATATGCACGTATGCTGGAAGGCACTGTGCGAGGCAGCGGTATCCACGCCTGCGGATTCATTATCTGCCGTGACCCGATTTCTGACCACGTGCCTGTATCAACGGCAGACGACCCCGACTTCCCTGACCGTAAGACTGCCGTGACGCAATATGATGGTCATGTCATTGAGTCGACCGGCCTTATCAAGATGGACTTCCTTGGTTTGAAGACACTCTCGGAATTGAAGGAGGCCTGTCGAGTGGTAAAAGAGACTCACGATATTGACATCGACCTTGACAAACTGCCCATCGATGACGAGTTGACCTACCAACTATACCAGAAGGGGCTTACCGTAGGTACCTTCCAGTTTGAGTCGGCTGGTATGCAGAAATACCTGAAGGAACTGCATCCAACAGTTTTCGAGGACCTGATTGCGATGAATGCCTTGTATCGTCCCGGTCCAATGGACTACATCCCCTCGTTTATTGCCCGAAAGAACGGACGTGAAGAAATTACGTACGACATCCCCATCATGGAGAAGTACCTGAAGGACACCTATGGCATTACGGTGTACCAGGAGCAGGTGATGTTGCTCTCGCGTCTGCTCGCCGACTTCACACGAGGTGAGAGTGATGCCCTCCGTAAGGCAATGGGTAAAAAGAAGAAAGACATCGTTGACCAGATGAAGCCCAAGTTCATCGAAGGCGGAAAGAAGAACGGTCACGACCCGAAGGTACTTGAAAAGATATGGGGCGATTGGGAGAAGTTTGCTTCGTACGCATTCAACAAATCGCATGCCGCATGTTACTCGTGGGTTGCCTATCAAACTGCATACATCAAGGCACATTACCCATCCGAGTTTATGGCAGCATTGCTGACACGCCGATACAGCGACATCAAGGAAACGTCAAAACTGCTTGAGGAGTGTAAGAACCTTGGCATCGAAGTGCTGGGTCCCGACGTCAACGAGTCGCATGCGGATTTCGGTGTGAACCAGAAAGGGCAGATACGCTTCGGACTGAAGGCCATCAAGGGTTTCGGTGAAGCAAGTGCCGATGCCGTAGTCGAGGAGCGCAAGAAAAACGGTCCCTTCAAGAGTATTTACGACTTTGTGCAGCGCATTCCCATGTCAACCATCAAGCGAAGCGGTTTGGAATGCCTGGCATTAAGCGGTGCCTTTGACGCATTCTCCAACGAAATACGACGCGAGCAATTCTTTGCCACAAACAACAAAGGCGAGATATTTGTCGACACGCTCAACCGATACGGCAACCAATACACGCAAGCGCAGCAGGAAGCAGCAAACTCACTCTTCGGAATGGATGCAATTGACATCAACAAACCTGCAATCCCTGCTGCCGAACCATGGAGCGCACTGGACCGCCTGAATCGCGAACGTGAGTTGGTAGGACACTATTTGTCTGCTCATCCACTCGACGAGTTTCGCCTCATCCTGGAGAAAGTGTGCAACATGCAAATGGACAAGGCCAACGACCTTGCACCATTTGCCAATATGGAGTTCAATGCAGGAGGTATCGTGACGTCGGTTGCACGAAAAATCAGCACAAAGAATGGACAACCATTTGGCATCGTAACCATTGAGGACTTTACCGGTGCTACAGAGTTCCGTTTCTTCGGCGATGAATGGGCAAAATGGAATGGATTTCTGGAAGAAGGCAACACCGTACTCATTACCGGACGCGTAGAACCACGATACCGTGACTCTAACCTACTCTCAATGAGATACTCCAACATTCAGTTCCTATCGAAAGTCAAGGATTCACTCATACAGAGCGTTACGATAAAAATACATGTGGGAATTGTAGACGAGGAAGTCATCAACAACCTGGCATCGCTCATACAAGATTCAAGAGGTAGCATTCGGTTGAGTTTCAACTTCATTGATACTGACGGACGCACGGAATTGGCAATGAAGTCTTCACACGAAATCAGTATTTCGCACGAATTGGCCTCTTTCCTCAGCAATACAACAGGAATCGAGTATACCATCAACGAATAAAATAAAAATAACCTGGCCCAACGCCCCGTATTGGCCTCCCGCAAGGGAATAGAGGGGGACACAGTTATGTTAGCAATAACAGAAGAAAATTACAAAGATTTGGCTGCACAGGGCAAGCCTATGGTGTTGGACTTTTGGGCTACTTGGTGTGGTCCCTGCAAGAAGATGGCTCCCATCATCGACGCTCTGGCAAACGACTACGAAGGTCAGGCCATCATCGGCAAAGTCGACATTGAGGAAAGCGAGGACTTGGCTACTCAGTTCGGAATCCGTAACATCCCTACGGTTCTCTACATCAAGAATGGTGAGGTAGTTGACAAGCAGGTTGGTGCTGCACCCCGTCCGACACTGGAAGAAAAACTAAAAGCAATACTATAATGGAGAGCAATGTTTTAGATGAGATTATGGCCATGGCAGAGACCAACCCTGAAGAAATCATCTATATCCGTCAGCACATCCCTGCCGAGTTGAACGAGAAGTTCGACGACGAAGCCTTGCAGTACATCATTGATGTCATGTTCGAATACATCGAGATGAAAGAAGACGACGAAGACATCATTGTAGATGATGTTGCACAATATGTCGTGGCAATGGCAAAAAAAGAAAAAATTGGCAACTACGACGCCAATGAAATTGCAGAAATCGTTGACGCCGACTTTGACTTCATGGAAAGCGAAGACAATTGACACCAACCAATAAAGCGACGCAGCATTACATCACACAATGCTGCGTCGCTTCGTTATTATACCGGAAATACCGGAATCACATACGCACTACACGACTTCCGTCAGCCATCTCTTCAATCTCCACACGAACGGCATTCTCCGGAAGGAGTTCCTCTATGAGTTCTGGCCATTCAATGAAGCAGAGGTGACCGCTGTAAAAGTAGTCGTCAATGCCAATATCGTAAGCCTCGCTCAATCGTTTGATGCGATAGAAATCAAAATGATAGACGGGAGACCCGTCTCCGGCCTCATACTCATTGACAATAGCAAAGGTAGGACTGTTAATAGCATCCTCTACACCAAGTTCCTCACAGATAGCCTTGGTGAAGGTTGTCTTGCCAGCACCCATCTTGCCATAAAAGGCAAACACACGATTCTCTCCTATCTGGGCAATGAACTCACGAGCAGCGTCGCGGATATTGTCCAATGATGTAATGGTAATATTCATTGCTGTATATTTTACTGTTTATTCGTTCTAACTTCTCTTTTTTCCGAATTCTCTCATTCTGCGCATTACCTCTTGCACCGTACGTATTGTATTGCGACTTACGTCCTGCACATTAGGGATTGTGCATTACTGTACATTGCAACTTGTGCTCTGCGCATTATGGATTGTGCATTATTGTGCATTGCGACTTACGCTCTGTGCATTACGGATTGCGCATTACTGTGCATTGCGACTTACGCTCTGCGCATTATGGATTGTGCATTACTGTGCATTGCGACTTACGCTCTGTGCATTATGGATTGTGCATTACTGTGCATCGCGACTTGTGCTTTACGACTTACGTCCTGCGCATTACGGATTGTGCATTACAGTACATTGCAACTTGTGCTTTACAACTTACCGCTTCTACCCTATCTCTTTTTTCCTTGCATAGTGATAAGCGGGATGAGCATTTCTTCCATCGAGATGCCACCATGCTGGAAGGTGTCCTTGTAATAACTTACATAATAATTGTAGTTATTGGGATAGGCAAAGAAATCGGCTCCCGTAGCGAAAACATAGGCGGTGCTAAGATTGGGTGCGGGCAACTGTGCCTTGAGTGGGTCTTTTAGTTCATACACCTCTTTCGGATTGTAGGCAAGGTTCTTGCCCAACTTGTAACGCAGATTGGTGTTGGTATTCTTGTCACCAACCACCTTGATGGGATTGTTGCATCGGATGGAACCATGGTCAGTTGTCAGCACCACACGATAGTCCGACATGGCCAAGGCACGGAACAAGTCCTTCACCGCCGAATGACGGAACCAACTTTGGGTAATACTGCGGTACGCCGCCTCATTGTTCGCCAGTTCACGCACCATTCGACTCTCTGTACGTGCGTGGCTCAACATGTCGATAAAATTGAGAACCACGACATTAAGGTCATATTTCTTCAGGTTGGGCAGTTCGTGTACCAGTTTCTCGGCCGCACTCGAATCATTGATCTTATGATATGAGAAGGTGTTCTTTCTGCGGTAACGGTCGAGTTGCGTCTTGATAAGTGGTGCTTCATTAAGATTCTTTCCTTCTTCAGAGTCCTCGTCCACCCAGAGGTCGGGAAACATCTTTGCAATGAGATTAGGCATCAAACCGCTAAAGATGGCATTTCGGGCATACTGTGTGGCAGTGGGCAGGATACTGCAATACAGATTCTCCTCAAAGAGGAATTGGTCTGCAAGTTCATCGCGCAACACGCACCACTGGTCGTAACGGAAGTTATCAATGACAATAAGAAAGACCTTCTCACTCTCATTAAGATGAGGGAATACGCTCTTCTTGAAGATATCGGGACTCATCGTCGGACGCTTGTCTGCCTGTTCTATCCACGACAAGTAGTTTTTCTTAATGAAACGTCCGAACAAGTGATTGGCATCTTGCTTTTGTGTGGCCAGCATCTCTTTCATCGAAGAGTCAGTCTCGCTCAACTGCAACTCCCATGCCACCAATCGCTTGTACACCTCCATCCAATCTTCCATGCTTCGGGCATCATCAATCTGCATGCTCAACTTGCCGAAATCCTGCTGGTAGGCGTTCTGCGCCACCTCGGTTACGATTTCACGCTGATGGATGTTCTTCTTCAACGTAGACAGAATCTGTATAGGATTGACAGGTTTGATAAGATAGTCTGCTATCTGCTGACCGATTGCCTGCTCCATAATGTTCTCCTCTTCGCTTTTAGTCACCATCACCACGGGCGTAGCAGGGCATATCTCCTTGATACGTTGCAGGGTTTCCAGTCCACTGAGTCCTGGCATATTCTCATCAAGAAGAATGAGATCGAATGCCTGTTCTGCACAACGTTCCAAGGCATCGTAACCGTTGCTGGCGGTCTCTACCTCATAACCTTTCTTCTCCAAGAACAGCCTATGTGCCGTGAGAAGTTCTATCTCGTCGTCTATCCAAAGAAGTTTGTAGTCCACGTGAAAAAAAACTATATATTGAAAATTAAACGCTGATATATGAAAACCGAAAGATGAAAGTGAGACGTGACATCATTCCGTCCACCTCAATATGCCTTGTCAACTTTTGACTATGAATAGTCCACTTCTATTTGTCATGATGATGCTACTGTGCCAGTCCTGACGGTTTACGGCACGGATGGAGACTTACTTTGACGAACGAATGCTAGAAACCGTACGGGAAATCATCGTCGTCATTGTACGCATCAACCTCTTCCTCCTCTGCATCGGCATCTTCATCCACATCATCAGGATCGATAAATGGTATGTCGGACGGTTCGTCGATGCGTATGTTGTCGGGAATGTTGAGCGGAGCCAACTTCTCGTCAAAGAAGATGCCGTAGTCATCAAAACTATATTGCTTGCCCAACATCTGCAGGTTCTTATCGCTGATGAGCAGACTCTTGATGCCTTCGAGTACAACACTCATATGCTTATCGGCATAGAGTTGCTGAGCGTACGCATGCACTTCGTCGTAACTCAGGAAACCCTTGATACACATCATTGAGATGCCTTCCAAGTCCATCGTTTCAATCTCAAAGTTACGAATCATGAAACTGGTAAAGTTATAGCGAGCCATCTCGAAGAGCAGTTGGTCCTCGTTCAAACTGCCTGTGGGATAAGCCAGCACGAAGTTGAAGTTGCTGAAACGGTCTTCGCTCAGCGTATCGTTGACAGCAGTTGAGTCGTTGCCGAATCCCATTGTACGACGTCCCCAAAGTCCCGATGCATTAGTCTTGTCGCCCGACAGCAAGCGCCCATCTTCCAATCCCTTTACGATGTATTGCGCCATTTCGGTAATCTCATCTTTGGGGTACTTCTTGACAAGTTCCTTCAGTTCCTCCAAGAACTCCTTGCGATGCCCCGTATAAAGTTGCGACATGGCATGCACAAAGAGCAGTTTGGCACGGTTTACTCCATCAGGGAAGTTCTCCGTACTGTACTCGTAGTTCGTGTTCACCTCATCATAACGGTCCTCCAGATAAGCCGCATACGAAGCCGTATACAAGGAATCCTCAATATGCACGCCCTGACTGGCTATCAACTTGTAGTTGGGATTGCCCAACAGTTTTGCCAGTTCAGACTCGGCACACTCGCTGAGCAGACGCTGACGATAACTTTCCGACTCTTCATCATGCCCCATACGTCCTTCCAGCAAGAAGAGGTGATAGTAGACGTCATCCTTCTTTTCAAAGTCGGGGAAGTCTTTGAGCAAGCGCTTGAGTGTCTTCAGCGACAATGGGAAGTTCTCCAACTTCTCCATTTCCAAGACGCCGGCCTTGTATAGTCCTTCACTCAGGATGGCGTTGGAAGACTCCATCTGCTCAGGCGTAAAAGGAATCTGCTTCAGGTAATACTCGCGGTGATGCGGATCGTTTTCCAGCGAATCCTTCAATGCACGGTCTTCATCACTCTCCAACTGCGATTCACCACCAGGCATCGTCGATTCATTATCGTCATCATAGTTGTATTCTGCAAACTCACTTCCTGTCGAGGCCTGTTTGTTGCTTCTTCGCCAGTTATCCTCATTCTTTCGGTTACCCCATCTGCGTTGGAACTCCTGCTTTCCCGTCTGCACGGTAGCAGGGTTGTAGAAATACCAGGCGCCACGACTCGAGGGACCACCTGCATTGACGGGCTTTGCACTCGCATTCTGTCCCGCATTTCCGGCAGGGCGCTGACCGCCCGTATTTGTTTGCTGAGCATTCCCCCCATTTTTCTTGGCCTCTTCCTTCTCCTTCTTTTTCAGTGCCTCAATGACTCGGTCTATGGCTGCCAGATACCCCTTCTTGTCCATCTTGGCAAGAGCCTGCAGACTATCCTGCAGAATAACATCGGCAATAGGAGGAGCCACCTCATCAAGTATCTTGCTTCTGCGCTCACTCTCCTTATAATCATCATGCTCCTTGTCCAGGATGCCGATGCATTGCTGATATGCCTTCTGCGCTTCGACATACTTCTCTACCTCCCAATACAACTGTCCCATTTTCAATAGCAGAACAGCCTTGGCAATGCCACTCTGGGTGCTTTCTTCCACACCCTTCTCCCAGGCATAAAGGCAACGGGTGGTATCCTGCACGCTCAGGTAGATGTTTCCGATGGCATAATACACACGGTCCAGATAATCCTTGTTGCGTTCGCTCTTTGCCATGCGTTGCAGTTTCTTGATCATCTGCTTATACTTGGTATGCGACATTACCTCTGTCTGCATAATGCGTGCATTAAACTCCAACTCATAAGGAGGATTTGACCTTACTACCTTGTTCAGGTATTTGTATGCCATCTGATTGTTGCCCGTTTCATGATAAAGTTGTCCCATCAGATAGTTCAAACGGGCGCGTTGCAACTTTCCTCTTGTATGCTTGATAGAACTCTGCAGATAGGGGATGGCTTCCTCAAACCTTCCTGTTTCAACCAGAAAGACAGCCTGCGACTTGTCACGTTCGCGCATACCTTCAACGCCCATACTGTCACGGCGCATCTTGGTCAGGATGTCTTCCGCGTCATAGGGCCACTCCAATGCCACATAGCATCTTGCCAACCATGCCTTGGCAACACTGCTGATCTCGGGTTGGGTGCTATACATACGCATAACGTAGTTAAACGTACTGGCCGCCTCAATAAAATCTCCTTGCTGAAACTGCGCCTCTCCCATCAACAACCAAACCTTATACAGATAGGGATTAAACTCCTTGCGTGACCTGTATTCCTTCTCCTTCGGAGTCAGTTTCTTATTTCCGTTTTTAACTGGCTTGACCTTGATGCTATGCAATTTGATTGCCTTCTCACACTTGGTGATGGCCGTTTCGTAGTTGCTCTTTCCCATCTTAGCCGTTGCCCTATTCATGCTGATGCAGATAGGCAACAACTGCGAATAGTCATCTTTATGACCTTTCTGCTGTGCCTCAAGTCCCTCCTTGAAAGCCACCGTGCCATTGTACATCGTATTATAGCGAGCCGTAAAAGAATGCCAGGCACGCGTCATACCCGTATTGGTCTTGGTAGAGCAAGATGAGAACATTAAAAACAGGCATAGGCAACAAAGGCTCCATCCCATCTTCATCAGATGGTGGAACCCTCTCGTTTTCTTCCTAAAAGCGCCTGCCTTATTGTTCATTGCTAAATCATTACTTCTTAAATAACGTACGTGCGCGCTATTTATTGCCTTCTTTCCCCAACAATTAGGAAAACCTCATCTTTTACCTCATCGGGCAGGTTGATGTAGCGTAGTTGCAAACTGCGAACCCATCCGGCCACCTCGTCATCGCGCATCGTGTAAAGCACCTCGCGAAACTCATCACATTCCTCCTCGGTGTAGTCACCTCCTTCTCGTCCCCTGAAACGATCCAGTTCCTCGTCGTTATAGTACTCCACTTGCTTGCTTATGGCAGCCAGCAGACTGTCCTTCTCGCAAACTTCGTGCTGTCCGCAACACTCCATGTCCACGGGGTTTACCTCTGCGGGCAACTCCTCTATCTCACCCGCTTCAAGACGCTTCTGTTGCTTCTTGTTATGCAACCAGTTCACAAGAGCCACAATCGCTCCCAGAACCATCAACGATGATATAGTGAAAATTACAAACATCTTACATTCAGTTCTATTGCACTTGCGCAGCCAACTTGTATCTTCAAATTATAACTTTCAATCTTGATCTCTTCGCCCCAGCGATCCCTCCTCAACAAAGAGAGGAAGCGTGAATGCAAAGAAGAGGGTTCTCATTTCACAACCTTCCCGAAGTCATCCCAGAACTTGGGATACGACTTGCTTACCACCTCGGGATGGTTGATGGTAATGCTACCCAACGTCTGGCAACAGGGAGCAAATGACATTGCCATACGATGGTCTTCGTATGTATCAATCGATGCATCTGCCTGTGGTTCGCAACGTTCGCCATCCCAGAACAGAATACTGTCGTCTGCTTCGTTGATGAGATAGCCCAACTTCTTCAATTCCGTGCGAAGTGCATAGATGCGGTCGGTTTCCTTAATCTTCAGACTCTGCAAACCAGTAATGCGGAAGGGAATGTTCAGCATAGCGCAAGTCACCACTACCGTCTGTGCCAAGTCGGGCACACGAAGCATGTCAATGTCAAGGCGATCCACAACCTTGCCGGTATGCCTTAACACCACACCATCCTCGGCAACGCCGTCGCCACCGTCAGGCAGTTGTGCCTCAACGCCCAGTTTCTCAAAGATATCCTTCACGCCTTGATCGCCTTGCAGGCTCTCCTTGAAGAGTCCTGGCAAACGAATCTCGCTACCGGGAGTCAAGGCAGCCATCTCAAACCAATACGATGATGCACTCCAGTCGTTCTCAATATAATAAGGGATAGCAGTATATCCGGTGGGCGCAACGGTAATGGTATTACCCTCAAAAGTAGCCTTGGCACCAAATTCACGCATAATGCCCAGCGTCATGTCTATATAAGGACGACTCACAATGCCACCCGTTAAGGTCAGCGTGAGACCCTTCTCCAACGTGGGGCCAATCATCAGCATAGCACTGATATACTGACTGCTTACGTTGCCCGCCAAACTGATATGACCACCTTCCAGACGCTTGCCCTTGATACGCAAGGGAGGGAAACCCTCCTCGTTGACATAGGTGATGTCGGCACCCAACTGACGGAGTGCATCAACCAAGATGGCAATGGGACGATGTTGCATGCGCTCCGTGCCGGTAATGACACGCTCGCCTTCCGTCACGCTCAGGTAAGCCGTCAGGAAACGCATTGCCGTACCAGCCGCCATAATGTCGATGACATCGCTCTGCTGAGTCAGTGCACGCACCATCACAAAGGTATCATCGCAATCTGAAACGTTCTGTGGCATCACTCCTGCCCCACTCAGCGCATTGATGATAAGGGCACGATTGCTGATGCTCTTACTGGCCGGCAATTGTATTGACACAGCCCCAAACTGACATCTGTTTAGTGTAATTGACATACGTTTTGCAGTTTTTTTATCATTTTCGGCACAAAAGTACAAAAAATATTTGGTCGTTCCAAAAAAAACGCCTAACTTTGCACTCGCAAAACAGGAACGGGATGTAGCGCAGTTGGTAGCGCACACGTCTGGGGGGCGCGAGGTCGCAAGTTCGAGTCTTGTCATCCCGACCTAGAAAGAGCAGAACTTCGGTTCTGCTTTTTTCTTTTTCTATGTCATCCTGACGGGAATCCACTTATTCAGGACTGTCAATTCACACAAAGGCACAAAGTTCGCGAAGTTTTTATTGCTTCGTGTTCTTCGTGCCTTTGTGCCTTTGTGCGAGATGTTTTGATAAATAATGTTGGGCAATATAAATTTCGTTGAACATTTGTTTAAATCGTTGCTAAAACCTCGTACTTATAACAAATATCATCATAATCACTTTGCCATTATAAAAAAAAGTGTTTTCTTTGCAAAAGGTTTCTAATCCTGAATACTCTGAAAAAGATACCTAACCCAAAATCAAGGTACGACTATACTAAAAACTAATAAAACTAATAACCAATCTGATGAAAAGAAGACTCTTACCATCTCTTTTTGCACTGGCTTGCGCATTCTCTGCCACTGCCCAGTTGAACATGCCCATCATTCAAACCAAGTACACAGCCGACCCTGCTCCTTATGTGCATGGCGACACCGTCTACCTCTACACCACTCACGATGAGGATGGTGCAGGCGGTTTCATGATGAAGGACTGGCTGCTCTACACCTCTACCGATATGGTCAACTGGCAAGACCACGGTGCCGTGGCTTCGCTACGCGACTTCAAGTGGTACAAGGGCGACAATGGTGCATGGGCCGAGGAAGTCATCGAGCGCAACGGCAAATGGTACATGTACTGCCCCATCCACGGCAATGGCATTGGTGTCTTGGTAGCCGACTCACCCTACGGTCCCTTCAAGGATCCTCTCGGCAAACCTCTCGTTTGGCAGAAAGAGCATTGGTACGACATCGACCCCACCGTTTGGATTGACGACGACGGACAGGCTTACCTCTATTGGGGTAACCCCAACCTCTATATGGTGAAACTCAACGAGGACATGATTTCGTATAGTGGTGAAATCGTTGAGCATCCCAAGATCAAGGACTATCAGGAAGGTCCCTGGTTCTACAAGCACGGCAACAACTACTATATGGCATTTGCCTCAACCTGCTGTCCTGAGGGTATCGGCTATGCCATGAGTAAGAGCGCTACCGGTCCTTGGGAGTACAAGGGTCACATCATGAACCACACCACCCAGACCCGTGGTAACCACCCCGGCATCATCGACTTCAAGGGCAAGTCATACTGCTTCGGTCTTAACTACGACATCTACCGCCTCGAGACCAGCCGCCACGCTGAACAGCGTTGTGTTTCGGCTGCCGAGATGACCTATAATGCCGACGGCACCATCCAGGAACTCCCCTACTTCTACGACTGTAAACTTGAGCAGGTCGGCAGTTTCAATCCCTACCGTCGCGTTGAGGCAGAAACCATGGCTTGGGGTTACGGACTGAAGACTACCCGCGAGAATCCCTCCGGACCTTGGAACCCCACCCTCTTTGTTACCGACATCGACGATGGTGAGTTCCTCCTCGTCAAGGGTGTTGATTTCGGCAAGGGTGCCAAGAGTTTCACCGCTTCATGCAGTAGCGTGCTTTATGGTGGTGCCATCGAATTGCACATCGATGCCATCGATGGTCCTGTGATTGGTAACATCATCGTGCCCAACACCAAGTTCAAGTACCAGGAGTTCACCACCAAACTCACCAAGACTACTGGCAAGCACGACCTCTACTTCGTATTCAAGAGTACCAGTTACATGCAGAAACGCAACCTCTTCAACTGGGACTGGTGG
>JAZUKS010000079.1:0-2472 GCA_045643405.1 Bacteroidaceae bacterium
TTCATATTGTTCTTTTGAAATATCTGTCATAGCGCTTTTATGTTTATATGGTTGTACAATCTATTTTATCATAATCTTTATGTCGGCCGACCCAGCGTACAAGCACCCATTTGGGGTTGAATATTACTACGACTACCAGACGATAGTTGTTACCTTTGATATTGAAGACATATCGATCGTTTCCCACATAATCGGCAGAAGGAAAATCACGTTTCAGATCTCCAAATGAATTCCATTCGGCATGTTCTACTTTGTCGTTCCATGCACGAAGGGCTATTTCACAATCTTCATTGCCTGGTGTTTCATAGAACTCTTTTAATCGTTTGAATGATATTATCCTCATTTGTTATGCATTTCGTTGTTTGGTTGTGCAAAAATACGCATGATATTTCTTTCTGCAAAATTTTCTGGGGCAAATGTTTCAAATCATGAAATTTTTCTCTTGATTTCTTCGTCCTGAAAATGCCTTATAGACAGGAAGAAGTTGGGCAGAAGCCCTATAGTGCAAATACATTTGCCCTCTGCTCTCATTGTTTTAGGGTTTTATAACTAAAGATACTGTGTTAATTTCCAAACTTTCGAGAGGAAAAATAGAACATTTTAACACAAAATTAAGCAAAAGTCCGCGTTATGTGGGCTGCGAGCCCCCAACCCCCTCGGTGTTTTCAGGTATTAGACTTTACCTGGTAAACCAAGGAGGGACGATGTGATTAGTTTTTTTTGATGTTTTACTGACTTAAATTTTAAGCATATGATTGATCTTTGAAAAATTATTGCTAACTTTGCGGCCATTAAGGGAAGTCACTGACGCTTCAAGGCGTATAAACTATCTCCTGTGTGGCTATGAGTCTTTAGGCTGTGGTCACACTTTTCTTTTGTCAGAAAGGTACCTCTATACCAAGTTCTGCCAATTCGTCAAGTGTGAGATGGGATGTTGCCTCGTCAAAGGCATTCAACTCGGTTGGCAGGGATATTCCCCCTTCATCACCGATGGCCTCTTCGATCTTATCCTCGATGGTGACGATCTTTCCATTGCGTTTAGGATCGTACTCCTCTCCACTCTTCCATAGAGTATATACAAGGAGCAGAATCTTTCTCATGATGGCGGTAATTCCTATCTTCTTCACGTTGGGGTTGTATTCGCATACACGCTTGTACAGGGCCATCATCTGGGGGTTGAAACGCGAAGCAGAGACAGCGGGAAAATAAAGCACCCTGCGGATATGTGTATTGCCCTTCTTCGAGATGTGATGCTTCGGATCCTGGGTACCGGACTGCTCAGCCTTGACATCAAGTCCGGCAAAGCTTGCGAGCTGCTTGCGACTCGTGATGAGGGCAAAGCCGTTGGTCTCGGCGATGATAGTGACGACGGTCATGTATCCGGCACCCTTGATGGTGCACAGACGCTCTACCCTGGCTTCGAGCTCCTTGTCCGTGGCAATCTTCTTGTGAATCTGCTTCTCGTTGGCAACCAGCTGCTTGTCAATGTCTGCTATAAGCTTGACGTAGTACTTGATTACTGACTTCTCAGGCGACTCACTGTGATTGAGTGCCTCAAGGTGATTCATCAGCATGGTGCGTACCTTCTGGATCTCCTCGGCGAAACGGGTCATCTGGCGCAATTCGCGATAGATTGCCTTGGGAGGTTCCCAGGCTCTAAGACTCCTGTCCGTACAGCCCAGCATGGCCAGGCAGCGTGAGTCCATCTCGTCAGTCTTGGTCTTTATGCCCTGATAGTTGCAGAAGTCGCGTGCCTTGTTTGGAAGGACTACATAGACGATCTGGCCTATCTTGTGAAGATGGTATGCCAGACGCTCGTAGTACACTCCCGTAGGCTCCATAAGGTAGGTCGTTGGAAAATCCTTCAGCCCTTCCTTGCGGCTCCATTTGACGAACTGATTGAATCCTTGCTTGTCATTGGTGAACTCCACGCTCTTGGTGAAGCAGGACCTGTTGGTCTTGATGTCATGGATGCAGAGGCATGCGTTGAACTTCTTCTTTGCCATGTCGATGCCTGCGCACTGGCGGATCCACGGGCTGTCCCTCTCTACTTTGAAATCCGGTGTCATACGGTAATGAATTTTGAATTTAACGATTCGGTTGGTTGATTACAGACCCTAATCTTCATCGTCTTAACTCTTGTTCAAAACTCAAGATCACCCTGGAGTAGAGTGTCCTTAGATACTTTGTCCAGACTCGAAAGAGTAGAAAAGGAAGGCGGGCACACACTTTAGTACGGCATAACGTCAGAGCATCTGCCTAGTTTCCCAATGCCTCACCTTCCACGGCCATAATCTCTAGCAAAACTACAATATTATAACCGCTATTGCAACTAAATGACTGACTTTAACATCTTACATTTAGAACAATATCTATAATCGAGTGCAAAGGTAAGAGTTTCCCACCCTTTGAATGTGCTGTATTTGGCTGGAAGCCAATATCTTAGGACTCCGCTTGCGCCTGAGAGCTCGT
>JAZUKS010000080.1:0-5050 GCA_045643405.1 Bacteroidaceae bacterium
CTCTTGTAATGCACACATGCTCCCATGAAATAGGAACTCCCTTTGTGTTGATATTCTATTTCTGCTATACCAAAGACACCATCATTTTTCGGGCAGACGCGAAAAACATTCTCACGTCCAGTAAAACGATTGTAACCAGTGCCGTTGTATAGAGAAGCCTGCACTTTGATGGGGCTTCCATCATAACAATAGTGCATTCCCACGGATGCTACAGGATAATTTGCAATGGGATAGTTTGCACTGATTGTGGGATAGATTCCGCATGAACTGTTAGTGAAGAATGAAGTAACTGGGCTGGTGAAATAATCTTCATTCATATTGCGTATGCCCATAAAAAGGGAGTGCTTGTCGTTTATCTGCCAATTGGCACCACACACAGCAATGGCGAGTGGCAAGTTATCTTCTTCGATGTTGGAAAATGTCTGCAAATCGTCTAACAGCCTTTCGTTTCGTGTCTTTGCAATGCTTATCGTTGAAGCTTCTACTGCCATAGACTTGCTAATAGGAACTACGGCATTGAGACGTAAGAGGTTGACAAAGTTACATCCTTGGAAGTTTGTCTGCAATTCTGTAGTGTATTCTACACCAAAATCCTGAGCGTGAAGGTGGAGGCCGCCCGTCATTAGGGCGACCACCACAAGAATGTTTATGAATTTCATCTTTCATTTCCAATGCTTAATAAATATTACAGCCACTTTCCGAATCTACGGATGTACCACTGCTTGATGCCTTGGGTGAGTACGCAGTAGCTGAGCAGAATGGCGATGAGCCATGGGAAGTAGCTTAGTGGCAGAGGCATAAGGCCGATGTAAGAGCCGAACGATGTGAATGGTATGGCGATGCCGAGGGCCATGATGACGAAGGTCATGAGCATGAGTGGCCAGGCAGCGTTGCTCTGCACGAACGGTATGCGACGTGTACGGATCATGTGTACGATGAGTGTCTGCGAAAGCAATCCTTCGATGAACCATCCGCTTTGGAAGAGCGTCTGCGCTTCAGGACTTTGACAACCGAACACGTACCACATGAGCAAGTAGGTGGCAATGTCGAAGATGCTCGAAATAGGTCCTATGAAAATCATGAAACGAGCAATGTCGCTGCTGTCCCAACGGCGTGGTTTCAGCAGGAATTCCTTGTCCATCTTGTCAAACGGAATGGCTGTCTGCGAGATGTCGTAGAGCAGGTTCTGGATGAGCAGATGGATGGAGAGCATTGGTAGGAATGGCAAGAAGGCAGAGGCAGCAAGCACGGAGAACATATTGCCGAAGTTGCTCGATGCTGTCATCTTCACGTACTTGATGATGTTGCCGAAGGTTTCGCGACCAGACAACACGCCCTGTTCCAGCACCATAAGGTCTTTCTCCAGAAGGATAATGTCGGCACTCTCCTTGGCAATATCCACGGCAGAATCCACTGAGATGCCAATGTCCGACTGACGCAATGCAGCTGCATCATTGATGCCATCGCCGAGGAAACCGACCGTGTTGTCCTGCTCCTGAAGCAGCGTGATAATCTCCGTCTTCTGATGAGGTGTAAGCTTTGCAAAGATGCAGTTGTCACGTACGGCATTGCGCTTCTCCTCGTCGGTCATCTGCTCGAACTTTGTGCCTACTACACATGCAGTGTTTGTAATGCCAACTTGCTCAGAGATGGTGCTAACCACGGCATCATTATCACCACTCAACACTTTCACTTCAACTCCCGCTTCGTGTAACTGACGGATTGCTTCTGCAGCTGACTCCTTTGGAGGATCGAGGAATGCGAGATAGCCAATGAGAACCATATCCTTCTCGTCATCAACACCGAACTCACCTGCCTTATCAAGGTATGACTTCTGTGCAACAGCAAGCACGCGCATACCCTGATTGTTCATCTTGTGGACAATCTTTATTGCCATATTGCAAAGGTTGCCACTCATGCCAATAACCTGACCGTCCATCTCACAATGCGAGCAGATGCTGATCATTTCCTCCACAGCGCCCTTGGTGATAATCTGTCGCTTGCCATCCTTGCCCTCAAGCACAACCGACATGCGACGACGGTTAAAATCAAAAGGAATCTCGTCAATCTTCTTGTAGTCTTCTGTGACCACATCCAGCGATTTGCCTTTCTCGTTGACATGCTCCACGATTGCCTTATCCATCAAGTTCTTAAGACCAGTAGAGAAATAGCTGTTGAAGAACGCATGGCGCAGGATTCTACGTGTCTTGTCCTCGCTGCCATCAGCATTGATGTACTTCACGAGCACCACCTTATCGCGCGTCAGTGTACCCGTCTTGTCGGTACAAAGAATGTTCATCGCTCCGAAGTTCTGGATGGCGTTGAGATCCTTCACGATGACCTTCTTCTTCGACATCTTCACCGCACCCTTGGCAAGATTGGCTGTCACAATCATAGGTAGCATCTCAGGTGTAAGACCTACTGCTACGCTTACAGCAAAGATGAATGCCTCAAGCCAATCTCCCTTGGTAAATCCGTTCACCATAAAGACGAACGGTACCATGATGAGCATGAAGCGGATCAACAACATCGACACTTTCGTGATGCCTTTGTCGAATGCCGTTTCTGCTCTATGGCCAGCAATGCTCTTGGCTATGCTACCAAGATATGTCTGGTTGCCTGTAGCGAACACTATTCCGCGAGCTGTACCACTCACCACATTAGAGCCCATGAAGGTGAGGTTGTCAAGGTCAACAACGCTTCCTTCATCAGCATTGCAAAGAGGTGTTTTCTCTATCGAATCACTCTCTCCTGTCAGCGACGACTGACTCACGAAGAAATCCTTTGTCTCAACAATACGCAAGTCTGCCGGAATCATGTCGCCTGCACTCAACAACACTATGTCGCCTGGCACAAGTTCCTCTACAGGAATCTCTCCGCTCTCATTGTTGGCACGTTCCACATAGCATGTGTTCTTCACCATCTTCAGCAACGCGTCGCTCGAGCGTCCTGCCTTCAGTTCCTGCACAAAGCGCAGGATGGCCGAGAACACCACCATCGTACTTATTATAATAATGGTTGTCCAATCCTGTTCACCAGGTTCTGCCAACACCACATCGAGCACAAACGAGATAAGTATCAATGCCGTCAGAACACCGATAAACGGATTTATGAATGCCGACACAAACAACTTCATCGGATTGGTGCGTTCCTCATGCACCACGATGTTCTCGCCAAACTTACGACGTCTGCTCTCCACATCATGCTCACTCAGTCCACGTCTGTGAGCATAGAGTGCGTTATAAACTTGTTCCAACGACTGACGAGATGCAAAACGTGCATACTCGCTGTTGTAAACAGCCCGTGTAAGCGGGCTCTTCTTGAAATTGAAAAGTTTCTTCATCATTCTAAGTTTCCTTTCTTTTTCGCAGATAAACTGCGCACTTTAGGCAGCGTCTCGGCATAAGAATAAATTCTTCTGCTCTCAACTTGCACTACAGTTCAAATGGTTTAACAATCAGATTCTTGAAATCGGATGCAAAATTACAACCATTCTGTGAAACAATCCGTTAGAGAATGATTAGAACAGTATTAGAAAATCGTTAGAACCTATAAACACAAGGCATAAAAATACCGTCAAGCATCGTCCTTGAGGGACAAATGCTTGACGGGAAACACTCTTATTTTATATGTGAGCTGTCAGTTACTCTTTGACATTCTCTAAACTTCAGCCATCAACAAGATTTGTTTGATACTGTTCGAGGTACGCAATCATAATGTTTTCACAAACAGGTCGAGATCAGCAGCAAAACCTACGTAGCTTATTGTGGATTTGCCTGTTGATGAAGTGGATGTCATGCCAAAGACAGTCTCACCATTTTCCTTGTATGAATTGGTCTCTTCTATCGACCAAGCAATGAGAATGCGTCCGTCAGGCAGAGTGATAATCTTTGCCGGATTGGCGATATTCACCCACTGACCGTTAATGTGCCAGAGCTGTGAATCCTTCTTGTCCTTTGAGACATTTGAAGCCACGACAACAAAGTATTTCATGCCTGGTTCGATGAACTTAGTCTTGTCGTTGCAGCGAAGAGCTATGTTCTGCGCTCCTGTCTTTGTTATGGTGATGGAGTTGTTCTTGCTGTCCACAGCGATATCATACGCATTAACACGGTCTGCCACACGGTCTTTTGCCCAATCGTTAGCATTCCACGTATAGAGATTTTCCGGAACCGTCACATCCACTCCGATGGTAGCAGAAGAAGTGCTACCATACACATCTGAGAAATTGACAGTTATATCAGCATGTCCAGGAGTGCCACCCGTATGAATTATGCCATCTTTCACGTATGCCACCTGGGCGTTTGATGTGCTGCAAGCCGATTCGAGAGTAACAAACTGCGACGTTCCATCCTTGAACATAGCTTTGACTGAAAGATTATGGGCTTGACCACAGTGGAGTGAAACAGCTGATGTTGAGGTTTGAATGCTTTCCAACGCCACGTGCTGTTCTGTTGCCACATTATTGTTGTCTATCTTCACAGAAAGGCGATTACCCGAGTAATTGATTTCCTTGCTATAACGACCTGACTGAAGAATGCCTATACCCATATTTTTAGCAGCATCTACAAGTACGATGCGGAACTTGCGACTTTGCAGCATACCTTCATATTCTCCCTTGCGATCATCAATGGTGAGAGTGCTTGCGGCATCATTCCAATGGAAAGTAATCTCAGAATACTTTCCGCTCTCGTAGTTGTAGTTGTTGCGTTCATCCTCATACAATGTGAATGTGCCATCGGCACCAGGATAGATGCGTATTTCAAGATTATCCCAATTGCTCTGCGCACTGTACTGCACCTTTGGTCCCCATGGCATAATGGTGCCATGCGGTACATACAATGGCATGAGGGAGAGGCAGACAGGACGGTTGACTGTAGTGCCGCCAGCCAAACGCTCGCCTGTCCATACATCTGTCCATCCATTGCCCTTAGGCAGATACACCTTGCGGCTTTCTGCACCTTCCGACACTACTGGAGCCACGAGGATGTCACGACCGAACATGAACTGATCCTTGATGTTGTGAGTCTTTTCGTCCTGAGGATAAGCA
>JAZUKS010000081.1:0-6553 GCA_045643405.1 Bacteroidaceae bacterium
ATTGCTACCGAGGCAAAGGTGGTAAACCGTCTTGCCGAGCAGGGCATCAAGAAGCTCGACCTTACCCGTGAGGAGTTCCTCAAGCATGCATGGGACTGGACTCACGAGCATGGTGGCATCATCCTGAAGCAGTTGCGCCGTTTGGGTGCCAGCTGTGACTGGGACCGTACCGCCTTCACTATGGACGAAACCCGTAGCGAGAGCGTGCTCCGCGTCTTCTGCGACCTTTACGAGAAGGGTCTCATCTATCGTGGTCTTCGTATGGTAAACTGGGATCCCAAGGCACAGACCGCCCTTTCAAACATCGAGGTTATCTATCGTGAGGAGCAGAGCCACCTCTATAACCTGAAATATTATGTGGCAGATGCCGACGTCAATCCCGTTGTTCCCACCGGCGAGGAAGGCGAGGTGCTTCACAAGGACGAGAAGGGCTACTATGCTGTGGTTGCTACCACCCGTCCCGAGACCATCATGGGCGATACCGCTATGTGTATCAACCCCAAAGACCCCAAGAACCAGTGGCTGAAGGGACACAAGGTCATCGTTCCCCTCGTAGGTCGCGTCATCCCCGTCATCGAGGACCGTTATGTAGAAATCGAGTTCGGTACAGGATGCTTGAAGGTTACTCCCGCTCACGATGTCAACGACTATAACCTTGGTAAGACCCACAACCTCGAGACCATCGATATCTTCAATCCCGATGGTACCATCTCTGAGGCTGCTGGTATGTACGTGGGTATGGACCGCATGGATGTGCGTAAGCAGATCAGCAAGGATCTTCAGGAGGCAGGCCTCATGGAGAAGATTGAGGACTATGTCAACAAGGTTGGCTATAGTGAGCGTAACCCCGATACTGCCGTTGAGCCCCGTCTCTGCAAGCAGTGGTACCTCTCTATGCAACACTTTGCAGACATCGCCCTTCCTCCCGTATTGGAAGGCAAGATCAAGTTCTATCCCCAGAAGTATGTGACTACCTATCGCAACTGGCTTGAGAATATCGATGACTGGTGTATCTCGCGTCAGCTTTGGTGGGGACACCGCATCCCCGCTTACTATGTGAAGGGCGACGAGGAGAAGTTCGTTGTGGCAATGAACGAGGAGGAGGCATTGAAGAAGGCACAGGAGAAGTTTGGTGCCGACATCACCGCAGCCGACCTGGATCACGATGTGGATGCCCTCGACACTTGGTTCTCATCATGGTTGTGGCCCGTTTCTTTGTTCGATGGTATCAACAATCCCGGCAATGAAGAAATCAACTACTACTATCCCACTGCCGACCTTGTTACCGGTCCCGATATCATCTTCTTCTGGGTGGCTCGTATGATTATGGCTGGCGAGGAGTATCTCAAGGATGTTCCTTTCCGTAACGTATATTTCACTGGTATCGTGCGCGATAACCTGGGACGCAAGATGTCAAAGCAGTTGGGTAACTCACCCGATCCCATCGGTCTCATTGAGAAGTATGGTGCCGACGGTGTGCGTATGGGTATGCTCTTGGCAGCTCCTGCCGGCAACGATATCCTCTTCGATGAGGCACTCTGCCAGCAAGGTGCAGCTTTCTGTAACAAGATATGGAATGCCTTCCGCCTTGTCAAGGGTTGGGAGACCAGCGATGTGGAGCAACCTGCACAGAACAAGAAGTCCATCGAGTGGATGAATGCCCAGATGCGTACTTATGTGGCCGAAATCAACGACCTCTATAGCAAGTATCGTCTGAACGAGGCTTTGATGGCTGTCTTCAAACTCTTTACCGACGAGTTCTCAGGTTGGTATCTGGAGATGATCAAACCCGACTACGATCGTGAGGCCAACAAGGCAATGCCTATCGACAAGGCTACCATGGAGGCTACACTTCAGATTTTCGAGCAGTTGATGCAGGTTATCCACCCCTTCATGCCCTTCATCTCTGAGGAGCTCTATCAGCATATTGCTGAGCGTAAGGATGGCGAGAGCATTATGGTCAGCGAGCTGAAGCTGGCTGCTCCTTCCGAGGCAGATGCTGCGCTTATCGCTCAGTTCGAAGAGGCCAAGCAGATTATCTCGGGTGTGCGTGCCGTACGTCAGAGCAAGAACATTGCACAGCGTGAGCCTTTGGTGCTCGAAGCTCCTGTGAGCGGAACTGCTGCACATGAGGCAGAGCTTTCTTCTCTGATTAAGAAGATGGCAGGTCTGTCTGAGATTCAGAGTGTTGATCAGAAGGGCGAAGGCTCTCAGAAGTTCCTTGTGGGTACTGCTGAGTTTGCAGTTCCTCTGGGCAACCTTATCGATGCTGAGGCAGAGATTGCCAAGGCAGAGGCAGAGATCAAGCGTCTCGAAGGCTTCCTGCAAGGCGTCTTGAAGAAGCTCTCTAACGAGCGTTTCGTGTCAAGTGCACCTGCTCAGGTGGTTGAGATGGAGCGCAAGAAGCAGGCTGATGCAGAGAGCAAGATTGCAGCTCTCAAGGAGGCAGTAAAGTCGCTTCAAGGATAAGCCTCTGCTCGTTGTGCGAGCTTCGTTTTGCTCGTCATGAGTAGTACTCGTCTATTTGCAAAGGCACGGGTCTCACGGATTACGCGGAATGTATATTTCCCCAGCGGAAGTATCATGTTGAGCGTTTAATCCATGAGTCCTGTGCCTTAATAATTTTGCTTTATCCATCGCTCGGGTGTGAGTCTCTTATTGTCAAGATATTTTTTTATTCTTGGATATTGCCCGATACCTTCCCGATATTAACCCGATACATTCCCGTTACATTCCCGTAGGTATTCATCCCGAAGAAAATGGGTATTTTGGCTTTTTTTTCACAATTATGTGTAAAGAAAAAGTAAAAAGACACTATGGACTATGAAGGCCGAAGGGCTCGACGAAGTCCGCTCGGCTTGACGCTTCGCAGCTCGCCTGAGAAGAACTATAAACTATGAACTATGAACTGCCCCCTCTATCTCCCTGAGGGGAGAAGCCTCTCCCCCCGCCCTCCTTCAAATGGGAGGGGGCTTTTTGTCCTTGTGACGAAAAGTCTAGGGAAGGGGGCTTGTTCTTATTTTGTTTTTAGTTGATTGAACTTTAGGATTTTAAATTAATTTTTCCTTAGATTTTAAGGCCGTAGGCCGACGTCAAACATGTCGTTCCATTATTTTTGATTTAGATTTTAACCTTGATTTTTATTGTTATTCTTCAATTTTTGATAAAAACCAAGATAAACCTCTTAAAGAGGATGGGTATCAGGCACCTGATGGTATTCACTCCTAATTTCCCTGGTGAACACTCTGTGAGATGTTCCCCGATGAAATTCCAGGCACATACCATCGCTTTCCTTCAGAAAGCCGCCATCCTTATCAAGGCGATAAACATAAAAAACAACCTTACAGTTAGTGCATAGTTGATTTTTTATTGCTAAAGCAAGAAATCTTAAGTGGAAATTTCTTCAAATAGATTTCTTCACAAAGATTTGTACCCGTTTTTTTTCACTTGTACCCATTTTTTCTTGTGTATTTTCTTATTAAATTCGCATGTCACAAGAAAAAAGTGACAGGCGTTCTTTCTCTTGTTTGCTTTCCCAGAGCTAAAACAAAGCTAAAGCTCTGTTGAAACTCCGCTATGAGTCTGCTATTTGTCTGCTATTTAGCAGAGGATCAGCAGAGCATTAGCAGAGGTGCGTAAGAAAACAAGCAGAGAAACATGCTTCGGGCTTTATGCCCAAACTATTATTTTATTAACAACTGTCGGGATAATGCCCAAGGCCCTCTCCCAAGACCCGGCAGAAAACAGTCTGGGGAGAGGACCAACAGACATGGCGATACTTATAGCTACAATGTTAAATGGTTCGGCTGGCAGCGTGACATTTCGCAGATCAAGTGGTCGAAGTGTTTTTGCTATTTGTTAGCGAGTGTGGTATGGTACTTTTTCTCCCATCGCCAGATAGTTACCTTGTTCTTGGTCGTCAGCTTTAACACCTGAGTTTTTGTGAAACCTGCCTTAAATAAATAGAACGCAAACAGTTGTTCTTCCTTGAATTTCCCCATTTGTGAGGCTAGTAGTTCCTTGAATTCAGGGAATAGTCCGTCAACAGCCTTGATAAACCGCTCCTCTTCTTTTTTGCTTATCTTTTTGAACCCTTCCGCAGCCTGGCGCATGGACTGTACGATATCTTCTGCCTTATCCTCCAGTTCTGCTTGATGAAGCAAACCAAGGAAGTGCTTGTTTTGCTCAATGCGTTCGGACAGCTCTTCATCTTTTTGCTTTAGTTCTTCCTTGTGCTTTTGCAGTTCTGCATTAAGGCTGAGTAATTCCTGCACTTTTTCTCCTAATTCATTTTGGGTTGTGTTCAGTTTTTCGCGTTGTGAACCTAACTTTGTCTGTAGTGAACCTATCATTTTCTTTGAAGCCTGTAGTTCTTGCGTTGCCTTGAGCAGTCTTCGCAGTTGCCTGTTTTTTAGGATGACGTAAACGGCAATCATTATGGCGAATGCAGCTGCCGAAGTGATGGTGATAGTCCTTACCTTCACTCTGTAGTTTTGGTTTTCCTCTTTTAGCAGTTGCTCTGCTTCTTTGTCATGGTGGTAGTTGTATTGGTTTCTTGTAATGTAGGCTTCTTTAATCTGTTTTCCGTAATTGATGGAATCGCAAACGTCTAAGTAAAGTAATGCATATTTTGTTACCATCTCGTAGTTGTGCTTTGTTTTGTAGAACCTTATCATGTTTCTGAGTGCAGAGTACTTAAATGCCAGGTCGTGTTCGTTTTCAAGCACGAGTTCAAAGTGCGTCATTGCAGAGTCTTTGCTACCGAATGTGTAAAAGTATAGACCTTTCTCATACGAATTAAATGGAATATTTTTCTTATTGTTGTATTCTTGAATTAAATTATAGGCTTTTAAGGCATGTGTAGTGTCATTATTTTGGCAATATACCATTAAGAGATCATATAAGGCGTTGAGTTTTATAGGATCTTCATTATCTGTGGATTGACACAAATCGAGTAATTGGGCACTGTATTGTTCTGCTGCTTCTGTGCTGTCCATTTTATTGTAGCACCATGTGATATGATTCAAAGCAGCCATACCGGAGTCATTAAGTTTCTGACACAGTTGCATCTCTTTTAACGAAGTACTTATGGCGTGTTCGTAATCGCTGATTATCAGATAAATTTGCGATATGTTTGAATATGCATTGCACAACAGATTTGTGTCAACTATTTCACTCCTGTTGGTGTTTGTTGACTTCAAAAAATACTCAAGTGCTCTTGGCGAATCCATTAGGTCACGATACACGCTTCCAGCATAGAAGTACGCTTCTTGCTTCTCTACATCCGTCCCTCTCGCTTCAAAGTATTCCACCACTCGTTTGATGTCTTTGTCTGATGTAGCCACATCATAGTTTTTGTCATGAAGGCGTATGCTGAGCAGGTCATATTTCATCTGGGTGTATTCGTCCTCCTCTCTCACAGTATGTGTCAGGGAGTCGAGCATAGCAAGGGCTAACTTGGGGTTCTTATCACCAACTGTCTTGATGTGCTCCAATTTGTCCAAGATCTTGTTGTGCTTTCCGCATGCCAGTACAAACAGAAGTAGTGTCAAAAAAAATAATTTCTTCATGATGTGGTATGTTCTTGTTGTGTAAAGTTACAATAAAAAAATGAAATATAAGCATGTTTTGACGTTTTTTCTTGCTTTCGGTTTTCTGTTCATTACATTCCATTACATTTCGTTTCATTTTGCTGTAATGAACAAACTGTCAATTTTGAAACACGGCAATCTTATCTATTTGGTTAATAGTAATATATGGTGTTACAATTATGATATAGAAAAATAATTGCCAAAGTGAAACCAAATGTAACCGCTTTTTTTTGGAGGAGACATTTTGTTGTTGTAACTTTGCGGTCAACAACCTAAATGTTTTACTAATCTAACCATATCCAGATTATGCGAAAGATCATGTTTTTATTATTGTTGTCGTTCTTTGTTCTGCCATCAAATATTTCTGCTGATAATGTAGAAGAAGGCGAGAAGGTGTCCTTAATTGATCAAGGATATATGCTTGTTGGCTCATTACCTGGTCATGTTGTACTCATTGTTGGCTACAGAAAAGACAACAATGCTATATACTATTGTATGGACACAGATTTGCCCAAAAAGGGATCCTATGGATCATACGTTGAAATTAAACAAGTTCAATTTGAAGACATTTTTAAATTTAACATAAAATGAAAAAAATAATTTTTTTGTTTGCTATGTCCATTTTATCGGTTTGCTTTTGCTATGGACAATCAGTATGTGTACGTGACTTGGCAGGAACAAAGTGGAAATGTGTCAGCGGGATACAGGCGGTTGAGGATAAAGAGGCAGAATATGTGTTTGAATATACTGACACAGAAGAGATTGTAACAAAGAAAACTAATGCAGAGACGAATGTTTACAAAAACCCTTATTTTATTTCGAATACAGTTGTTAAAGAATATAACACTGAGCCTGTTGGAAAAATGGCTGGGACAAAGGGCAAGTACTTAATCGTATTGGAAGATTTAGTATATCGGAAAACCGTGAGGAACTACGAGATAGAGAAGTTTTCGTCTGACAGT
>JAZUKS010000082.1:0-11895 GCA_045643405.1 Bacteroidaceae bacterium
ATCTTCATACCGAAGGAGGTGGTGGATACGCTCCGTTCTCATCATGCGTCACTACACCCACAACTTTATTTCGCTTATCTCGTTAATTATCTTATTAGCGACAAGTCATCAGGTGCGTCTCAAACACCTGTACCTTCCCCATCACAAGGGTTGCGTACGGTGACTGATACGGTTCCTTACTCTTTTGTGACGGCGGTTGACGAGTGGCAGGGCACTCCGCTCAAGGGTAATGATATGATTCTTTCGGACTACGTTGCCGAACGCTTGCATGCGACTGTTGGCGACAGCATTCGTATGAGTTATTATTTGGCAAAAGACCTGAAGAACCTCGAGTCGTGTGAGCAATGTTTCTGCGTGTCACGGATAGTTCCTTTGAAACTGTTCCAAAACGATAGCCTGCTCATAGCAGACTTCCCCGGGTTGAGCAACGTGGAGAAGTGCGCCGACTGGGATAGCGACCTGCCCATCAAGATGGAGCACATCCATAAGGTGGATGAGGACTTCTGGTATCAGTATCATCAGACACCCAAGGCATTGGTGGCATACGACGCAGTACATGACGACTGGTCAAACGCCTTTGGTTCGGCCACAGCATTGCGTTTCACCTCGTCACAGCACGATGTTAGTGCCATGCTTTCCCATAAACCCTTCCTGACGGTCATCTCTCCTCGTGCCGACGGATTGTTCTCCGCCAGCAACGGAACCGACTTTGCCGGCTTGTTCCTTGCTTTGGGTTTCTTCATTATTGTCTCTGCCATACTGTTGATGCAGAATCCCATTTATGAGATGTTTATCCAGCGACGCGACGAACTGCTCTTATACCAACAATTGGGTTACACACAGAAGCGCATTATGCAACAACTCTTCCGTGAGGCATTTTGCACGATGCTGATGGCTTCTCCGATAGGTGTGCTGGCAGGCGTGCTGTATGCAGGCATCACGCTTTGGCTTCTGGGCAATGTGTGGAGTGGTGCCACACACACCGAGGGTTTTGCCTTGCACGTACAGGTATTGACAATTGTCATAGGTTGGTTGGCAGGACTGCTTATCTGTTGCCTTTCTTTATGGTATTTGTTGCGCAGGACATTGCGCGACTCGCAAACTCAGGTTCGCGCGAAGAAAGTGCGTAGGCCTTCGTTTACGCCCTTCATCGCTACTCTTGTCATTACGTTGGGACTCGTTGCATACAATTTCATCTCGCTTCACAGTATGGTGCTCTTCATCGTTTGCGGTATGTTGTGGATCATCTGTTTTGCTCTGGGACTGCAAGCATGGCTCATGCGAAAGGCAGAGGTGCGTACAACCGGACTATGGAGTCGTGCCCAACTCATCTGGCAGGTGGTTTATGTTGCTCGTCGTCAGCATCTCTTGGCCTACTGGGCGCTTTCGATGGGTGTCTTTACTGTGTTTGCGGTTGGATTGAATCGTCCAGACTTTAGCGATGCAGAACTCTTTGCCCAGGCCACGGGTGGATATCCTGTATATGTGGAGAGCAGGGTGCCTATCCAGTATGACCTCAACAACTCTGACGTGCGTCGTAAACTGCTTCTCAATGAACTGCCCGACAGCACCCGTTTCTTATCCTTCCTTCGTCATTCCCAGGATGAGGCCAGTTGTCTCAACCTTAACCGTGTGGCCACACCCACGGTGCTGGGCGTCGATCTGGACGAGATGACTTCATTCGGATTGCTTCCCGACACCACCGTCAGTGCGGTTCCTCGTGTGTATATTGATCAGGAGTCCTTGATATGGAGTATGATGAAGTCGGTGGGCGACACCATATATTATGATACACAGTTGGGTACGCACACGCCTGTTGTCATTGCTGGTTCATACCCCACGGGCATTTTCCATGGTAACGCTTTGATGTCGGCATCCGACTTCCGTACGTTATGGCCCAGGGAGACGGGTGTGGAGGTGTTACTCCTGCAGTCATCACACCCTGCCGAAGCATCCGAACTGTTGGCTACTGCCATGGGTGAGTATGGATTGAGCATACAGACTACCGATGAGCGCATCCAGATGTTCTTTGAGGTTACCGATACCTATCTGATTATCTTCCTTACATTGGGCGGAATGGGTCTGTTGCTGGGTGTGTTCAGCCTCTTCATCATTGTGCGCAAGAATCTGGTTGCCAGTCAGTCATCCATCAGCATCTATCGTTCGTTGGGCTACTCAGAACAGGTTATCCGTCGGTTACTGTTGCGCGAGAACCTCATTGTCCCATTCTACGCCATTGTTATTGGCGTTATTGGTTCAATCATCAGTATAAGTGCCAATGTGGCAGGAGCAGGTTTGCCTGTTATCCTTCTGGCAATCATGACTTTGGTCGTTTTGTGTGCGACGCTCTATTTCGGAATACATTACCTTATAAATAAACATACGCTATGAAAAGAAATCTTATCCTTTCACTTTTCTCGATGCTGGCATTGCATGTTTCGGCACAACAAGTTACCTTCCGTGGTGTGAACCATTGCGGTATCTACCCTGATGAGAGGAATTTGCTGAAGGAATGGCCTGCTGAGGGACCCGAGAAACTTTGGGTGGTAAACGACGCTGGCAAGGGCAATTCGAGTGCCTTGGTGAGCGAGGGTTTCATCTATACGGCGGGTCTTACAGAGGATGAGCAACAGGAACAGATAACCTGTTACCAGTTGGATGGAACCAAGGTGTATCAGGTAGTCTATGGAAAGGCCTGGACGAAGTCGTTCCAGGAAACGCGCTCTACCCCTATCATCGACGACGACCGTCTGTATATGGTCAGCGGAATGGGCGAACTGGTATGCCTGAATCGTCAAGATGGCAAGATACTCTGGTCCGTCGATTACTGGCAGAAGTATGGCATCAGTCCCAACGACCAAGGTATCTGTGAGCATCCGCTTATTGATGGCAATCGCATTATCGTGACTACGTGTGGAAAGGAAATCTGCATGGCTGCATTCAATAAACTCACGGGCGACGTCATTTGGGAGACTCAGGGTTTTGGCGATAATGCCATGTATCTGGCTTCGCGTATGGTTGAGTGGAATGGCAAGCGTCAAGTCATCGGTGCTACCGAGGGACACATCTTTGGCGTAGCCCCTGAGTCGGGAAAGATGATATGGAACGATACGCAGTGGACTCCCCCTGCTGAATCGAAGAAGTGGCAGAATGCTATGATCAATACCCCCGTTTTCTATAAGGGCAAATTGCTTGTCAGTCTGGGCGATGGTCATGGTTGCACCATGTATCAGATGGCTGACGACCTTTCTGCTGTCACCTTACTTTGGAAAAACCAGGAGGTGGATATGTATATGGGCGGAATGGTTGAGGTTGACGGCATCGTTTACGCCAGCACAGGCGATAAGCATAAGTGGGTGGCACTGGATATCCAGACAGGCAAGGTGCTCTATCATGAGGCATGGGCAGGTGGAAAGGGACGTGGTGCCCTCATCATGGCCGACAATATGTTTTATATGTTCGACGAGCGCCGTGGCACCTTAGGACTGGCACGCATCAATCCTGAAAAATTGGATGTGGTGAGCGAGTGTCGCGTTACCGATGGAGCGGGTGCATGCTTCTCTCATCCAACAATCTTCAACGGTGTTTTGTACGTTCGCCGTGGTTCTGCCCTTGTGGCATATAACATCAAAGAAAATTGATATTAAACCATTTGCAAAAAAAATAATCTAAATAAACAACAATCATTTATTAAACAAAACGCGTATGAACAAAAAGTTTTTCACGTTGCTGTTTAGCAGCATTTTGGCGGTTAGTGCATCTGCACAGGTTACCCCCTACGGATGGCGTGGTCCTGCACACAATGGTTATTACCCCGACAAGGGTTTGCTGGCACAGTGGCCCGAAGAAGGTCCTGAGTTGGTGTTCGAGACGAGTGATGCCGGTAAGGGTTATTCTTCTCCTCTCGTAGTGGGTGACAAGGTGTATCTCACCGGTATGAATGAGGACGAGACCAAGGAGGTTTTCCAGTGCTATGACCTTAAGGGTAAGAAGCAGTACACTGTGGAGTATGGTAACCCCTGGAAGCAGTCCTTCCCCGAGACACGTACCACTCCTGCCATTGTCGACGGCAAGGCATACGTTATTAGCGGTATGGGCGAGATTGTATGTATCGACATCAATGAGGGTAAGGTGCTCTGGACTGTAGACGGTGGCACCAAGTACGGTCGCAAGACTGGTATGTGGGGAACCTCTGAGTGTCCTCTCGTGTACGATGACAAGGTTATCTACACACCTTGCGGTGATCAGACCACCATGGTGGCACTCAACCGTGAAACAGGTGAGGAGATTTGGAAGACTCGTGCGTTGGGCGATATGTCAGGTTACGTTTCTCCCATCATGATTGAGTACAATGGCAAGCGTCAGATCATTGGTTCAACAGCCTTCAACGCCATCGGTGTTAATCCCGATACAGGTGAGATTGAGTGGACCTTCGACGATTGGGGACCCAAGCATACAGGCAAGCAGAGCAACTTCCAGAATATTGCTCCCAACTCAGCTCTGTATCAGGATGGTAAGATTTTCTTCTGCCATGGTTACGACATCAACGGTTTCCAGCTCAAGTTGGCTGATGACCTCAAGAGTGTGACTTGCACATGGCGTACCGAGACTCTCGATACACATCATGGTGGTTACGTCTTGGTTAATGGCAAGATCTTCGGTAGTAACTGGATTAACAACAACGATGGTAACTGGTGTTGCCTTGACTGGGAAACTGGTAATACTGACTACGAGGAGAAGTGGGGCGGTGGTGCCGGTAAGGGTAGCATTATTGCTGCCGACGGCAAGCTCTTTGCTTACGATGAGCGTCGTGGTATGGTGGGTCTCATCAATCCCACTCCCGAGAAGTTTGACGTTGTAAGCAAGTTCCGTGTTGCCAAGGGTAGTGGCCCTTACTGGGCTCACATGCACATCAACGACGGCATCCTTTATCTTCGTCATGCAGAGTATTTCGCAGCGTATAAGATAAAGTAAAATTCCTTAGTATTCACACGAAGGCACGAAGTGCACGAAGTTTTTTCTTCGTGTCTTCGTGCCTTTTTTTGTTATACATTAGGTAATGTATGTAAGTTAGAATGAATGATTTTCCATATTATTAGATAACTTGGGTGTAGTTATTATAGGTCTATAGGTCATTATAACCATAAATGTGCCACACAGATTGTTTTTGCTTTTTTGTTTGAGATTTTCTTTAAAAATCTTGTTTGTTTGATAATAATAGACTAATTTTGCAGCCGAATAAAAACATCTAGAAGGAACAGAAACATTAAATTTCACTAAGTTTTAGGATTATTGGTATGCTAATAGTGCTAGGATTTAATGGCTGATTATACTGTTGTATGGAGAAGAACACTACGATCCTGACCTCCAATTTATAACCCGATCCAGAGAAAACGATAGAAGCTTTAGTTTCAAAGTAGGTTTATATGTACCAGACAAAGCTCATAAATATCAACCACTGGAACTGAAATAAAAAAACAGCGTGCAGAGTGAGAGTCTGCACGCTGGATATGGAGGGAAAAGGTTCGTTTCTATAACATTGTTGCAACTTTCTGCTCTAATGTTGCCTTTATGAAGGCGTTGATGGAAATGCCAGCTTGTTTGGCAAGGGTGGCAATATTACTGTGAACCTCAGGTGTGATTCGAATGTTGAGAGAACCGGAGTAGCTTTTATGAGCTTCAATACCTTCTTCTGCGCAATAGGCAACATAATCATCTACCGCTTCGTGAAATGCATTTGTAAGCTCAGTAACACTTTCACCTTCGAAGTTGACAAGACCATCGATACCCTCGATTTTTCCAAAGAAAACTCCGTCCTTCTCCGAGAAGTTTACAGAACCAAGAAAACCTTTATATTTTAGTGTATTCATAATTGTGATGTTTATTAAATCTTTTTACGTAATTTCAATTCGTCATAGATTTGTCTCATTGCATATCCCTTGATAATGTTTCCGGGATGCGGACGGTGTATCATTATAGGATGTCCTTCCTCATCCTTGTAAATAACTCTTGATCCAGAAGTTTTACCCTTGTTGGATTTCGTGTAACCAAGAATGGATAACAGACGCTCCAACTCTTCAAATGTAAAGTCGGACGGCAGAGTTAAAAACCGGGCTATTAACTTGTCTTTGGAACTCATGTGTTTCTAAATTTCGCGCAAATATAACTATTATTTAGTTGCAATGCAAATGTTAGACTGAAAAAATGCATGAGAACTAACGATTACTTAATTGAAAAGCATTAAACAACAATGAAACGCTTCCTACATCTTATATTATGTCCGACAATCTACGCTGCACAGGTTCGGTGGCAGTATTCCCGATGTAGAATCTGGAGGTTCGCAGTTCATACAATCTTATGCACAACATGGTGAATCCAGGTCAGTACAAGGATGCATCCATGCTCTCTGCTTCGGTTCAGTACAAGACTAAGGGTGCAGTATGGAAACTCACAGGCGACAACCTCCTTGATGTGCGCCGATACACTCGCACATCATTCATGGACACCGACCGCTTCGTCCACAACACCAACCTCGTAGGTCGCACCATGATGCTGACTTGCAAACTTTTGCTTACGAGTAAAAATAAATAAACTATATTTAATGAACTTTCAACCACATTTTTAAGAGAACAAAGTGTACAAAGAACTTTAATATTTTACCGGACACCAATACTTTTTTATATTTTAATACATTAGTGTCCAATTTGTGACACTAATGATTTCTTATAATTTTGGCTTTTTTATACTATTGTCAAAGTACTGACAATGTACTGACTCAGTAGCCACTCAGTACTGACTAACATAATTCGGTTGAGGAAGATGTCAAAGGGAGATAGGTGACGATATACTCAGTTTTAGCTGCTCCTTACTTTCGCTTTAGGTTCGCTCACGATTCCTCACGAAACCGTGAGCGAACCGTGAGTGCACCTTGAGTGCAGGCTGTGTAAACTGTAGTTTGACATTATGTCGTGATGAACCCAAAATATTCTGCTGTTTCATGCTTCCGTTCTTTTTAGTTTGATACTCAGATAAATTTTCTGCTGCAAAGATACTGCTCAAAAAGCTATTTGCCAAACGAAAAGGAATGAACGGCATGTAAAAGGGAATGAACGGTGCAAATAGGGGAATGAGAGACAAAAAAAAGACCCACTCAGCCCCTTTGGACCACTCCCTCTACATGGGGTAGGAGTGACGCAGTGGACAAGGCCTGCTTCCCAAGGGGGGGACAGCCCCCCCAACCCCATAAGGGGGGACGCCCCGTGGGAAGAAGGCCGGTGCGGGGAAGGGGAGCTTAGTGGGGAAAAAAACTAAGAATTAAAGTTCAAAAGCGAAAGTTGTGTAATGCAACTTCCGCAAGAACTTTATGAAAATTAAAACCATCTTGACGGTAAGATCTCTTTTATGAGATCTTACTTTCTTTCTTTTAGTTCTTTTCTTTCTTTATTTTTCGCCACCTCAATTTGTAAAGATCTATCCAAATTGCTATTGCCTGAAAAATAAGAAAGCAAATGCCTACGTGCACAATTTAAGTGACGATATATTGTGTTTCTTCAACCAATTCCACTTATGTTGGATTGAAAAACATTTTTCTCGCTCAAAGCGCTACAACATTGCCAACTTTTTATTAACTTTGCCCTCGATGGTCAAACGCACGCGGCTTTTCCATTGGTGGAATAATTCATCCCATCTTCTTCTATATAATGCTTATTTGCTTATTATATATGGGCTGATTAGTTAATTTTATACTCTTTTGTGCTATAGAAATGCTCGTGAGGAACAAGAGGCGCATGTCACAACAGAGTACCCATATTAGAGTTAATTCTGGGATAAGGAAGAGTCTTCAGACGTTGAATACTAAATGTAATTGAGATTTATGGCAACTTGGAAACATACTGAGATAAATGTAGATGACAGACAGGTCAAGGCACATGCACCCATCATTGTGTCGGCAAGTCGCAGTACGGATATTCCGGCCTTCTATGCCGACTGGTTCTTCAAACGTCTTGAGGCGGGTTACTCGGCTTGGACGAATCCGTTCAATGGAGTGAAGTCGTACGTTTCCTATGACAAGATGCGCTTCATCGTGTTCTGGTCGAAGAACCCTCGGCCATTGCTGGACTATCTGCACATTCTCGAAGAACGCAACATCAAGTGCTACATACAGTACACGCTAAATGACTATGAGGCGGAGAAGTTGGAGAAGGTTCCTTCGCTTGAGAAGCGTATCGATACGTTCAAACTGCTTGTTGACCGCCTCGGGAAGGCTGCCGTGGTGTGGCGTTTCGACCCCATGATACTGACCGACGACATCTTGGTGGACGACCTCCTGAGTAAGGTTCAGCACATTGGTGACGAGCTGAAGGGTTATACCGAGAAACTGGTCTTTAGCTATGCCGACATTGCTCTCTACAAGAAGGTTAAGGCGAACCTGGAGCGTAACGGCATACCCTACCACGAGTGGACGGAGGAGCAGATGGAGGAGTTTGCGCAGAAGCTATCGGCCATGAACAAAGAGCGCGGCTGGAACTATACATTGGCCACCTGCGGCGAGAAGATAGACATCGACAAGTATGGTATAGAGCACAACCGCTGCATCGACGGCGACCTCATCACACGCCTGGCATGGAGGGACAAGGAACTGATGGAATTCATGAAGGTGAAGATAGAAGATGCGCCGCAGTCCACCCTATTTGAAGAAGCAGTGCTTCCCGAAGGTGCCATCCTGCTGCCTGGCGGCAAGTACTTCATCAGTGCCCACAAGAAGGATCCCGGACAGCGCGAGCTATGCGGCTGCATGGCTGCCAAAGATGTAGGCGAATACAACACCTGCCCCCATCTGTGCGAGTATTGCTATGCAAATACCTCGAAGGATGCTGCCGTGGCCAACTGGAAGCAGCACCAAAGTAATCCTGATGCAGAAACGATAACGGGTAGGTATGGCATATAGAAGACTTTCTTTTGAAAATAACGAATGGGTATTCCATAATGCTGATGGTACGAAAAGTAGGTATACCTATCTTGGCGATGGAGTTGAGCATGTCGGAAACTATGAAGAAGAAATAGCATCCTGCTCAGAGTTAAGCAACACCCTTGTTAGTTGTGAATGGGACTTCGAGAAATATCCCCTTTGTCCGATATGTATCAATGGACGATGGGGGTTCGTTAATGCTTTAGGGAAATATTCCATACCCTTGAAATATGATAGTGCGGGAATTGAAACTCACGAGAGTGTATGGATTCACTGTTGTACGCATCAACTAGTTTTACGACAATTCTATTGGAATTCGCATGAATATGATAGCGAGACAGAACCACATCCCGAGGTAAAACCATTCTGTTGTCCCGTAACATTGGGGGAAAGACATTTCCAGATAGACCGTGATGGGACAGAGTATGAATTCGAAGATAGGAATGTATATCCCAATGCCATTGAAGGTAGTAGAAATCTTGATACCGACGCCGTAATAGATATTTGCAAACAACAATTTGAGTTTTCGAAATATTACAGAATTCCGTGGACACACCCTGAACTCGGCAATGGAATATCCCTTCTCAAGTCCGAAGAAGGAATGAATGCCTATATGGCGGCTTATGCCGAAATGCACGAGATAAAATGCAAGGCAGCATTCCAGAATTTTCCATTTTCATCGCTCCGAGGAAGCATTGAAATTGTAGATTGGGGATGTGGTCAGGGTATAGGAACATTGACAGCTATTGATATGCTGAAGGAACGTAATCTTGCCAATTGGTTACGTCGTATTACATTGATTGAAGCATCTAAATATACACTAAACAGAGCGCAGATCAATGTTAATAAAGCCACAAACGGAGCCACAAGAATCATTACCTTGAACCAGTTCTTGCCATATAACAATAGTGACAATGAAGTAAGGGGTATAAACTACGAACATCAGAACGTAATTCATATCTTCTCAAATATCCTTGACATCACGACCATCAACCTACGCAGGCTTGCACGAATTGTCGCTACTCCAGGAAGAACACACTTCATACTCTGTGTGGGACCGACAAATGAAGGAGCAGGAAGACTAGGTGAATTTGTTGAGGAATTCGGTACACAAGAGCTCTTCTCAAATATATACAGCAAGAACTTTGGCAGATTACTGAACGGACATATCTTCACGTGTGTCACAAAATGCTTTAAATATAATGGCGCAGCGCTTCCTACAAGAGAAGATGAAAATCAAGCTCCCGCTATCGTTGACGACACCTTGCCGTCAACAGATTATGACTTGAAGAATCTCGTTATAAACGAAGTTCTATCAGAAGAAGGGTACAAATTATACCTTGTTCTTTCAAAACTGATTGCCAATGATGATCTGATACTTGTAAAACCTGACATATATGGTGATGTGCCTGATATCGTAATAGTAAGACCTCATAAAGGCATATTGCTCATCAACCTTTTCGAGGATGATATCACGCGATACTCCTTTGTGCAAGGTGACGACAACAAGATATCTTTCGTAAACGAAGAAGGACACGCCATTATTCCGCCGACACAGACAGTAAGCAATTACCAAAGGAATCTTATCCGCATGTATTTGAACGGGCTCTTCCTTAAAACCGTTCAAAGCCCAGCAAACTGGAGCATCATAAAGAAGATGGTCTTCTTTACAAAAAACACAACGAATAACTGCCTACCTGTTTTTCTGGATCATGAAGAACACACATCATTGTTCGGCTTAGATTTCCTGGACAACAAACAAGAGCAAGAGCGTTTTTTTGAGAACGTTAGGTTTAACTGGGATAACCAAGTATTCAGTGATGATGTGATGAGACAATTCATGACCATCATCACACCAAAATGGCATTCTTACAAGGAAGGTAGACATATTACTCTTTCCCCAGAACAAAGCTCTTTAGCGATTAGCCGTCCAGTTCAACAAAAGATCAGTGGAGAGGCAGGAGCAGGGAAAACAGAAGTTCTTGTACATCGTGCCGCAAACGCTTTAATCAGAACTGGAGGAAAGGTGCTCATACTTACTTTCAACAAGACCTTGGTAAACTATATAAGGTATCGTTTGAATCTTGTACGGGCCGATTTTTCATGGGGTAATGTCACCATCAGTCACTATCATGGCTTCTTTCGCTGCCAAGCAGAACGCTGCAATATGGATTGCCACCTCGGTTCATACGACAACACATACTTCTTTGATGGTAAAGGGGATAAACTAAATAAATATGATGCCATTTTTGTAGATGAAGTACAAGACTACAAAACGGAATGGATTAGAATACTTCATAAATATTTTCTCAAAGAGAAAGCAGAATTTGTTGTATTCGGAGATCCTAAACAGAATCTATATCACAGACCATTAGATACTAATGATGATATTAGGCTTGGTGTAATAGGTGGTTTGTGGAATCATGATCTTATTCATGCAAGACGATTCACTAATGGGCAACTGGCTACGTTGGCAGCACAATTCAAAGATACTTTCCTTAGGACTGAAGGCCAAACACCAACCCCCATCATACCAAGTGATATGTTTGACTTCGCCAGACTCAGATATAACAACCTTGGGCAGGTAGATAATCTGGAGGCTCTTTCACGCCTATGTAACAACATCATAGCCAATGTGGCAGTTCCGCTAGGAGAAGTAGCTATCATCGCCCAATCAACAAATGTGATAATGGAGTTAGACTACCTCCTACGAACTGTACATCACAAGAATACTGTCACAACCGTAATAACACATGAAGAAAATGAAATGTTGAAGAGGATTCACAGAATAGGAGAATCTACGGCTGACCAGAAGAAATGCGAGATGGATGTTGAAACGATAGAAGATAAAAAGAAAACATTGCTGTCCGGTAAAACTCAAAATAGCATAAATTATCTGCCCGAAGCCCAGTAAACACGTGCTTCGG
>JAZUKS010000083.1:0-29188 GCA_045643405.1 Bacteroidaceae bacterium
CTTGGCCCCCGACTTCACCTTGCTCAGGGGATTCATCCTGGTTGGGGGCTTCGGATGGGGGCGTTACACCCGGCGTGCCCTGGTAGGTGGTGCGAAGTACGCGGAATTCGGTGCGACGGTTGTACGCATTGCATGTTTCCTGGTATTCGGGGCTCTCGAACCTCATGATGAATGCCTCGGTAAGGGTGTCGCCCTCATGCAGGAATGCGTGACGTTCGGCCATCTTTCGGGTAACGATCTTGGGACGCGTCTCACCATAGCCCACAGGCGTGAGGCGGTCCATGGCAATGCCGTGCTTGATGAGATAGTTCACCACACTTTCGGCTCGGCGCTGAGAGAGGCGCAGGTTGTAGGCGTCTGCTCCGCGGTAGTCGCAATGGGATGAGAGTTCGATGGTGATGTTGGGGTTCTCGTTGAGCAGGTCTACGAGCGAGTCGAGCGCCATGGTTGACGAACTGGACAGTTCGGCGCTGTCGAACTCATAGAGCACGTTGCGTACCAGTACAGGCGTGTTCAGACTTGCCAGGGGGAATTGCAGTACGTACTCGCGACTGGTGAGGCTGGTGTCTACACGGAGTTCCTCCTTGTGGTTCAGGTAACCCTTGCACGTGCCCAGGAAGACGTACTGAACGCCAGGCTTGATAATCTGCTCGAACGAACCGTCACCACGCACGCTTAACTTGAGGTTTGTTCCGTCGTTGCCCACCATGTAGACAAGTCCCTCGGGCAGTTCGTATCCATCCTTCTCGTACACCCAGCCTTTGACGGTTTGGAGTATCTCGGGACATTCGAACGAATAGATATGGTCGTAGCCACGTCCGTCGCCTCGGTTGGTACAGAAGTAACCGCGGTTGTGCACGCCTTCGAAGGTCATTCCGAAATCGTCACCACTCGAGTTCATGGGCGATTTCATATTCTCTATGCTCCACTTCTCGTGGCGCTTGTCGGTGGTGTCGCGCTTGGCGCAGAAGATGTCGAGTCCGCCCATGCCGGGATGACCGTTGGACGAGAAGTACAGTTCCCCGTTGGGACGGAAGGTGGGGAACATCTCGTCGCCCTCGCTGTTGATGGGTTCGCCGAGGTTCTCGACGCCTCCCATGCCATTCTCGCCGATGGCGATGCGCCAGATGTCCAGGCCGCCTAATCCACCGGGCATGTCGCTAACGAAATACAACCAGTTGCCATCGGGCGAAACGGCTGGGTGGGCGTAGCAGGACAGGGTATCTGATGAAATCTCTAACTTCTGGGGCTTGCTCCATGAGGCATCGCTTCGCTGGCTGGTAAAGATCTCGGCAAAGCGTGGATAGTCGGCATCGTAGGTGCAACGGGTGATGTACATCGTCTTGCCATCGGGCGAGAAGCAACACGCACCCTCTTCGAAGTCGCTGTTGACATCGCCTTCGCACGCCTCCGGCTGGCTCCATTTGCCTGTGTCGTCGAGTTTTGAGTGGAAGATGTCCGCACTCTTGGTGCCGGTGATGCCACTGATCTCCTCGCCTGATGCCTGGGGGCGCGTGGTGGTGAAGAATAACTCGTCCCATTCGTCGCCCGACAGGACGGGTGAGAAGTCGGCACGTCGGCCGTTGAAGACGTTACTGCGCTTCACGGTGTACAGGGTGGGTTGCGCTTTCCATACGGGTGCTTTCTGACACCCTTCGATGCCCTTCAGTGCACGTGTGTTGTCGGGCACGGAATCAAGGAAGCGCTGGTAGTTCTTGATGGCATTCTTGTACTCGCCCGTGCGGTGCTGCATCTGGGCAAGGTAGAAGATAGCCATGCTGTCGGGGTACGCATACCTGACGGCATTCTGGTAGGCACCCAGTGCCTTGGCGGTATTGTTGATCTTGCGGTAGCATTCTGCCAATTTCCAGGCGCGTTCGCCACGCTTCTCCTTATCCTTGGTTGGTGTGCGCGAATATGCCTTCTTGTACTCGGCAGAGGCATCGAAATACTCGCCAATGGCATAGAAGGCATCGCCCTTCTTGACGTTGCTTTCTGCTCCGCAGGCACAAAGAAGTACGATGGCGGACAGGATTGCGTATGTGATTCTGAATACTCTCATGCCTAATAATAACGCACGCGTGTGCGTATTATTGTATAGGACTATTTCTTTTTCTTCTTCTTGGTCTCCTCCTCGGTGTATTCCACGTGGCGGTTGCTGTTGTCGGACAGGACGGCAAGGACGATGTCGTTGACCATTTGTTTCAGTTCGTCAATGAACTTTTTGGTTTCGTATTCCTTGTGCTCAATCTGTCGTAGTTTTTTCTCCCAGAGTCCGGTGAGTTCGGCACTTTTCAGCAATTCCTCGTGGATGAGGTGGATGAGTTGAACGCCCGTTGGTGTGGCCCAGAGCGAGGTTCTTTCCTTGCGGATGTAACGACGGCGGAAGAGTGTCTCGATGATGGCTGCACGCGTACTGGGGCGCCCAATGCCGTTTTCTTTCAGGGCATCGCGCAGTTCCTCGTTGTCAACGAGACGGCCGGCGGTCTCCATGGCGCGCAGAAGGGTGGCCTCAGTATAGGGCTTAGGGGGTGTTGTCCATTTTTCTGATAGGACGGGGATGTGCGGTCCACTCTCGCCTTTGACGAATGCGGGGAAGGCACTTCCGGCCTGTGCCTGGGCAGGGTCGTTGGGGTTGTCGGCATCCTGTGCCTGTGCGTCGGAAGGTGTGGATGGTGTTACGTTTGGGGCGTTCGGGTCAACGGACTGTGCCGTTGCCTCGGGCTTTTTGTAAACTACTTTCCACCCTTCGGCGGTGATGCGCTTTCCCGTGGCACGGAAAAGGATGCTTCCGTCTGATGGGGGCTGGGATTGGAGTGACGAGGACCCGAGGGAACCGGGGCTTTGGGCAGACTGCTGGGCATTGGTTGCAGGTTGTTGGCTTTTTTTAACCTCTCCAATCACAGTGGTGGTTTCGAACTTGCAGTCATCGTAGAATGATGCGATGAATGCACGTGCAACGAGGTCAAAGACTTTCTGCTCCATCTCGCTCAGTCCTTGTGGCTGAACGCCTGTAGGAATGATGGCATGGTGGTCGGTTACCTTTGAATTGTCAAATACTTTCTTTGACTTTTTCAATGCCTTTCCGCCCAAGGGCTTTACCAATGGTGCGTAAGGGGCAACGCCGGCAAACTTGGTCTGGTAAAGACCGTTCATGATTTGCGGGCACTTGGGATAGACGTCGTCGGGCAGGAAGGTGGTGTCGACACGTGGGTAGGTGGTGAACTTCTTCTCGTACAGGCTCTGGATGAGTTGCAAAGTGGTGTCGGCAGAGAAACCGAAACGCTTGTTGCAGTCCACCTGCAAACTGGTGAGGTCATACAATCGGGGTGACGACTCGGTTCCGTTCTTCTTGGTGACGGACAGTACGGTGAAATCGTTGTTCTTTATTGATTCCAGTGCGTCTTTTCCCTCGTTTTCGGTGTTATACTCGATAACTTTATAGATGGGGCCCTTTGACTTTAACGTTTTGCCCTGTTTGGTTGCTTCTTCAATCTGAGCCTTTTCCTCGGCTTCGGCGTCTTCGTCGCGAGCAATGGCATTGAAGCGTGTGTCGCGGTACAGGGTGGAAAGCACCCATGACTGGCGAGGCACGAAGTTCTCGATCTCCTCCTGACGGCGTACGATGAGGGCAAGCGTGGGCGTCTGTACACGTCCGATGGACAGTACCTGTCCCTTTGTCTGGCTGTATTTCAGTGTGTATAGGCGCGTAGCGTTCATGCCCAGCGTCCAGTCGCCAATGGCGCGTGCCAGACCTGCTTCGTAAAGGGTCTGGTATTCGCTCTGGTCTTTGAGTTTCTGGAATCCCTCGCGTATGGCTTCCTCGGTGAGCGAGGAAATCCATAGTCGCTTGACGGGGCATTTGGCCTGTGCCTTTTGCATTACCCATCGCTGGATGAGTTCTCCTTCCTGTCCGGCATCGCCACAGTTCACAATGCCATCGGCGGCTTGCATCAGTTTCTCGATGATGCGAAACTGTTTCTCTACACCCTGGTCGGCTTTGAGTTTGATGCCGAAACGAGGTGGTATCATAGGCAACTGCCCTAAACTCCACTGCTTCCATTGCGGATAATACTCGTGGGGTTCCTTCAGTTCGCAAAGGTGACCGAATGTCCAGGTTACCTGGTAACCGTTGCCTTCCATATAACCATCGCGCTGGCTGTTGGCACCCAATACGTGGGCAATGTCCCTTGCCACCGATGGTTTCTCTGCGATAAAAACTATCATTCGCTATTATTTATTTTTTTTACAACTAATACCCAAAACCACTAACCTACTGCTTGTACCTTGTTGGTGAGGTCGATGAAGTCGGCAACGGATAACTGCTCGGGACGCTTGTTGAAAAGTTCGTCGGTCAGGAGGTCGGAGTAGTCGATGGCGGTTAGTCCCTGTTGCTCGCGTTGCATGTTCATCTCGTTGAGCAGGGGACGGATGTTGTTGCGAAGCGTCTTGCGTCGCTGGTTGAAGGTGGTCTTGACGATACGCTTGAACAGGCGCTCGTCGCAACCGAGTGACGTTACGTCGTTGCGTGTCATTCGGATTACTGCCGACTTCACTTTGGGTGGTGGGTTGAAAACGTGCTCGTGAACGGTGAACAGGTACTCTACGCTGTACCAAGCCTGAATCAGTACGGAGAGGATTCCGTAGGTCTTGTTGCCCGGCTTGGCAGTAATGCGCTCGGCCACTTCCTTCTGGATCATTCCGGTGCAACAAGGGATGAGATCCTTGTAGTCGAGCATCTTGAAGAAGATCTGGCTGGAAATGTTATATGGGTAGTTGCCGGTAAGAACAAAAGGCTGTCCGTCGAAGGTGTTTTCGAGGTGCATCTTCAGGAAATCGTCCTCGATGATGCCCTCTTCCAGGTCGGGATAGTTCTTGCGCAGGTACTCTACCGACTCGAAGTCAATCTCGACGACTTTGATGGTTCTGGGCTTCTTGATAAGATATTGTGTCATGACGCCCATTCCGGGTCCAACTTCAAGGACAGGGATGTCTGGATAGGCATCTACTGTGTCGGCTATTGCGTTAGCAATTGTTAAATCTGTCAAAAAATGTTGTCCGAGGAACTTTTTTGGCCTTACCTGTTTCATCGTTTCAGTTTTTTGTAGTAAATTTGCGCGCAAAGATATAGAAAATAATTCAAAATTCAATAACAACAAAACATTATTAACTGTTCAGTATTCAAAATGCAATAAAAAACAAGCAAAGAAAGCACTGTGAATTTTGGACAGAAACCTTGAAAGATTATCGAATACTACATTTCGCCCATACAAAAACATTTCAGTAGATGAACAAAACGCTTGCTACCATATTAAAAGTTGCGCTACCCTTGCTGATTTCAGCGCTCATCCTTTGGTGGATGTACCGCGGAATGGATTGGCAAGAGGTTTTTGATGCCCTGGACGGAGGCATGAACTGGACTTGGATGCTCCTTTCGTTGCCTTTCGGAATCCTGGCAGAGGCCCTCCGTGGCTTCCGTTGGCGTCTTGCCCTGGAGCCTTTGGGAGAGAAACCCCGATACAATACTTGTGTCAATGCAATATTCCTGAGTTACGGCAGTTCGCTGGTCGTTCCGCGAGTCGGCGAGTTCTTGCGTTGCGGCGTATTGAAACGCTACGATAATGTGCCCTTTGCACGCAGTATGGGAACGGTTGTCACCGAGCGTTGCATTGACATCATCATCATCCTGGTGCTGAGCGGTATCACCGTGCTGATGGAGATTCCCGTCTTTGCCCGCATAGCCAAGGAGACGGGAATGTCGTTGGATGGCATTCTAGGCAAGTTCACCACCATGGGCTACGTGGTGACGATTGCCTGCGTGGCGCTGATTGTGGCTATGGGTTGGTGGCTGTCAAGGAAACTAAACGTGTTCTCGCGCGTGAAGGGTGTTCTGAGTGACCTTCGCGTAGGATTGTTCAGCGTGCGTTACATTCGTCAGCGAGGTCTTTTCATCCTTTACTCTCTGGGTATCTGGGTGAGTTACTTCATGCATTTCTACCTCACGTTCTATTGTTTTAGTTATACGGAGAACTTGGGTGTTTCGGTAGCGCTGGTGGCTTTTGTGGTGGGTACGTTTGCCGTGCTTGTTCCTACGCCCAACGGAGCCGGTCCGTGGCACTTTGCCGTGAAGACGGTGCTGGTGCTGTTCGGCGTGAGTCAGACTGACGGTGTTGTGTTCGTTCTTATCGTACACACCATACAGACGGCACTTGTGGCATTGCTGGGAGTATACTCCTCGATGGCGCTGTCGTTCACGAAGAAGAAAAGGGACCTCTTGTCGGAACAGGCAAATGGAGAGGCGCAGGTTGCTTGTGACGTGGTTGACCGATGACGTTTGCGCAGTTGGCGAGAACCCTTGAGACAAAATGCGATGACTTTGAACGAAATGCTAAACGCAGGTTTCGGAAGCAAAGAAATAAATATAGAAACTAATACTAATACTTAAAAAAATACAAAGACTATGATGATTAAAGAACTCGATCCTCAGATTATCTGGAAAAACTTCTATCTTTTGACACAGGTTCCCCGTCCCAGCGGACATTTGGAGAAAGTACAACAATTCCTGCTCGACTGGGCAAAGGAACGTGGCATTGAGGCCTTCAAGGATAATGCTGAGAATATTGTGATGCGCAAGTCTGCTACTGCCGGTTATGAGAACCGACAGGTGGCTGTTCTGCAAGCGCACATGGATATGGTTCCCCAAAAGATAGACGAGAGCAATCATAACTTTGAGACCGACCCCATTGAGACCTACATCGATGGCGAGTGGGTAAAGGCAAAGGGTACTACCCTTGGTTCGGACGATGGAATGGGCGTGGCTGCCATCATGGCCGTAATGGAGAGTAACGACTTGGAACACGGTCCGCTTGAAGCACTGATCACCGCAGACGAAGAGACTTGCATGTATGGCGTGAACCATCTGTCTGCCGATACCCTGAAGGGCGACATCCTGCTGAATATTGACAATGAGACAATGGGTGAGTTTGTCATTGGCAGTGCCGGTGGCGTGAACATCAATGCTTCTATTGCGTATAAGGAGCAGGCTCCCGAGGCTGGTGATGTGGCAGTGAAGATTGTGCTGAAAGACCTTAAGGGCGGACACAGTGGCCTGGAAATCTGTGAGGGTCGTGCCAATGCGAATAAGTTGATGGCAAGAGTGGTTCGTCAGGCTATTCAGGATGACGATGCTTGCCTGAGCAGTTGGAAGGGTGGCAATATGCACAACGCCATTCCCCGCACGGCAGAGGTGGTGCTGACCATTCCTGCAGAGAACCTGGACGACTTGAAGGAACTCGTGGCTTATTGCAAGACTGTATTCGAAACAGAATTCCGTGGCGTGGAAGATACCATTACCCTTATTGCCGAACCTTGTGAAATGCCCAGTGGCATCATGCCTCAGGAGATTCAGGACAATGTGGTAAATGCCATTACGGCTTGTCATGATGGCGTGCTTCGTTACATTCCCAGCATTCCCAGCGTTGTGGAGACCAGTTCAAACCTGGGTATCATCACCATTGGCGAGGGTAAGGCTGACGTGCTGATCCTGGCTCGCTCAAGCAACGAGACGATGATGGAGTACATTCAGGAAATGCAGGAGGCTTGCTTCTCGATGGCAGGCATGAAGGTGGAATATGGTGGCCAGTATGGTGCTTGGCAACCCAACTTCGATAGTGCTATTACAGCAACTATGGTGAAGGTGCATAAGGACCTCTTTGGCGAGGATGCCTCGGTGCAGGTTTGCCATGCAGGTTTGGAGTGTAGCATCATTGGAGGCGTGTATCCCAAGATGGACCTCGTAAGTTTTGGTCCCACCTTGCGTTCACCCCATACCCCCAACGAGCGTTGCAACATTCCCAGTGTTGCTAAGTTCTGGCTGTTCCTCAAGGCATTGCTCAAGGAGATTCCCGTAAAATAAACGAAAAACATAAAAAAATGCGTAAACTCTTATTCCTTCTTCTCTCGTTCTTTGCCACCCTATCAGCATGGAGTGGCACTAAGGCGTCTAAGGACCTTGCGAGGTTTATTCGTGACATGATCGAAGAACAGAGCATTCACCCTGATAGTTTCTATGTAAGCATAGCCCGACTGGAAGCACGTAAGGATAATGCTACCAATCCAACGGAAAAGGCTGTGACACAGGCTGTTTTAGGTTATGTGTACGACCGCTTTGCCCGTTCGTCTTCCGTGTACGAGTACGAATCGTCTTCTGACGACACCAAGATGGAGGCATGGAGTTACGATGACTACCAAAGGATGTCGGCCATTCGCTATGCTGAGGCAATGGCCGACTTCAGCATCCTGCACAATGCGAAGATAAGTGATTGGACTCCTATTGCTGGAAAGGGCAAGGACGATGACATCTACAACAACGACATGCTGATGCTGGTGTGGAGGTGTTCCCAGGAGGTCAGTAACCATCATCTTTCATTGATTCCTACGCGCGCGCACCTTATAAACTATTATCAGGGTATCGGCAACCGCAGGGCAGTGCTGATGCTCAAACTGGATGGACTTGATGACATTTCATCCTACAATGCCAAGAGGGATTCGTTGCTGAAATGGAGGGATGAGTATGCAAAACTTGACCTTTGTGCTGAGGTCTATCTGAATTTGTCAAAAGTCGACCACTCGCTTGCGAAAAAGGTGGCTTGGCTTGAAGAGGGTATCAAACTTTATTCCGGCTACAAGTACAAGAAGCAGTTGCAGAATGAACTTCAGCAACTTTTGGAGCCCAATTGGAATTTTGTCAGCAGTTCGGTGCACCCTTACCCCGGCAAGACTTACGAGTGGGTGATGAACATGTCTAATGTGCAGACAGTCAACTTGTCTCTGTATCGTTTGAACGAGGACTTTTCTTATAAAGAATGTAATAGAAGCAAAAAACCGGTTAAGTACATCAAGAAGCATGCTACATTGGTGGATGAGAAGTTGCACCAATGTTCGGAGCATGACCCTTGGCAGTCGTTTGCTGATACTATCCGCTGGAAGGCTCCCGAGTTAGGGCGTTATATTCTTGTGGCGTTGCCTTCTACCCAAATGAAACTCAAGAAGAAGGTGACGGAGATTTACAAATTCATCAACGTGACTCGCCTGATGGTTAATAGCATTTCGTTGCTTGATGGTGTTGAGCGAGTTGCTGTCAATGATGCGGTCACCGGTGCTCCCGTTGAAGGGGCAGACTTGAAACTTTTCAGTGTGAGACCCGTTTTGGGTGACACCATCTGTTACGTTACGGGTAGGACAGATAAAGAAGGCCGTTTCAACATTCAATGGCCTAAGGATACGCGTGGCAGTTATTTGACAGGACTGGAACTGTCTGTGACTGCCGGTGATGACCGTTTTCATGAGGATAGAAGCATCTCTTATGGTAAACCGTACTTCATGAAACCTCAAAAGAGTACCGAGATTCGCGTGTACACCGATCGCAGTATCTATCGTCCCGGACAGACCGTCCATGTAGGGGCTGTGGAATACACGCGAAACGACATGCAGGAGGACGTTGTCGTGGGAGATGTTCTTGGAATCTCTCTTCGCGATCCGAATGGCAAAGAGGTTGCAAAACAGTCGGTTGAGACCGATTCGCTGGGCGTTGTCTCTTGCGATTTCGTGTTGCCCGAATCAGGACTTACGGGTACTTTTGACATCCTTGTGGATGGTCGTTATCTCAGTTCAATCAGGGTAGAGGAGTACAAGCGTCCTACCTTTGAGGTGAAGATTGATGAGGCTCCTGCCGTTCAGATGCCTGTTGACAGCATTTGCCTCACGGGCCGTGCTGTAATGTATAGTGGTGCTCCCGTCCGCGGGGCACAGGTAGTGGGACAGTTCCGTTGGGACGATGGCTATTGGACTCGTTGGGGACGTCCGTCGCGTTCGCAGTACGACAACAAACTTGATACCGTGCTGACCGACGAACAGGGACGCTTTAAGGTTGTTATTCCCATTAATCAGAAAAGATATGCCTTGCGATACGGCCAGTTGCTGACGGTTAACTATGACGTTATTGCTCCTTCGGGCGAGACACATACTGCCCAACAGAGCATGTTCCTGTGTAGCGCACCTTTAAGCCTGCATGCCCAGGTTCCCACAATGATTGACAAGGACAAACTTACTCCCTGGAGCATGGAACTGGTGACCTCTACCGGTACCGAAGTGCAAGGTGAGGTTACGATGACCTTTAAGAAGGGTGAGAAAGTGGTGTATGAAACGAAGGAAAAATCGGGGCACAGTGTGATTCCCAATACGCTGAAGAGCGCTCCTTCGGGCAGGTACGACCTTTACCTGGAATCTGTGGTGAAGGGCGATACAGCCAAATACAAGACACAGGTTGTACTGTTTAGTCAGTACGACACCAAACTGCCCACCGATTCAACCTTGTGGGTTTATGTGCCCGAATCCAGCATGTCTGCTGTTAAATCTGCCCGTGTGCAAGTGGGTACCTCTAAGGATGTGTATCTTTATTATACGCTTTCGTGCAACGAGAAGGTGTTGAGCGACCGATTGATTCACATGAATGACACCGTGATGACCTTTGACATTCCTTACGACAAGAGTTACGATAAGGGTGTGGTGCTGAATGTGATGCTCGTAAAGGATGAGTTTGTGTATAGACAGAGGGAAGAACTGAAATTGCAACAAACAGACAAGCAACTGAAACATAAGTGGTTGACGTTTAGAGATAAGTTGCAACCTGGGCAGAAGGAAACATGGCAGTTGCAGTTGTTTACTCCCGATGATAAACCTGCCAAGGCCAATCTGATGGCTTCACTCTATGATGCTTCGCTCGATGCAATCTATGCTCACAATTGGAATATCTACCATCCCGTGACGTACGACCTGTTCCGCAATTCGTACAGAACCTTGACGTTATTAGGACGTTTCTATTTGAGCGGACGTTTCAAAATGAAGGATTATAAAGTCAAGTCGCCCTCTTTCGGCGCGATTAATGATGATCTTTTTTCTGTTCGCTCTTATGGTTATGTTGATGACCTTGTTGAATATGGAGGTTTGGCCATGTCTTCTAATGGTAGTTTGCGTTTGCGGGGTGCTACAACAATGATGACGTCAAAAGCACTCGTGGCAGTTCGTGAAGAAAGCATGATGGTTGCAGAAGAGGCTAATGAAAAAGAGGAACCTAATGGTGAACCCTCTGATTCAGATCCAGTTGTTACGCTTCGTGAGAACTTCAACGAAACGGCATTCTTCTATCCTTCGCTTCGCACCAACGAGAACGGAGAGGTAAGTCTTTCGTTCACGCTTCCCGAGAGTCTGACCACCTGGCGTTTGCTGGGCTTGGCTCACACCGAAGACTTGCTTACAACTCTGCTCAATGAAGAGGTTGTTGCGCAGAAAGACCTGATGGCTCAACTTTCGTTGCCTCGTTTCTTCCGTCAGGGTGACAAGGGTGCCATCTCGGCTTCTATCTTTAATATTTCGGCAGAGGAACAGAAGGGTAGGGCAGTGCTTACCATTCTGGATGCTGAGAGCGAGAAGGTTATGCTGAAACAGCGTGTCAACTTTAACATCAAGGCCCAGAGCGATACGACATTGCTGATTCCCTTCAATGTGCCCGAAGATGCTGGTATGCTGATTTGCCGTTGGGCTGCAGAGGGTTCTACTTGCAGTGATGGCGAACAGCGTTACCTTCCCATCCTGTCTAACAAGGAATGGATTACGGAAACCAAGGCGCTTACCTACACCAAGGCAGGCAACTATCGTGAGGACGTTGCAAAAATGTTCCCTATAAAAGAGGCTGTCAACAAGCGACTTACCGTTGAGTATGTCAGTCAGCCCGTATGGTATGCTGTTCAGGCGCTTCCCTCTATGGCATGGCCCATGCACGACGATATTCTTTCGTTGGCTACCGCTTATTATGCGGGTTCTCTTTCTGGATGCATTGCAAAAAACAACCCCAATATCCTGTACGCAATAAACAGTTGGAAGGATAGTGGTATGTTGCAGAAAAGCAAACTCTTGCAGAATGAAGACTTGAAGAACGTCATCTTGCAGGAAACTCCCTGGATTGCAGAGGCCGAGGCAGAGACGGAAAAGATACAGCGACTCAATACGCTTTTTGACAATGCTACACAAAGCAGTCTGCAAAAGGAATACCTTGACAAGATGCGTAAGTTACAGCATAGCGATGGTTCCTTCTCATGGTTCCCCGGAATGTCGGGCAATTACTACATTACACGAGAGGTGGCTTACCTGCTTACCCGTCTGAAAGTGCTTACAGGAAAGGCTCCCGACAATATGATAACTCAGGCTGTCAATTACATTCGTAAAGACCGTCCCACCTATCTCTCAGCATCTTCGCTCCGTTATCTTTATGTGCTTTATCAGAGTGGCGTGCAGATGGATAAGGATGACCGCCATAATGCAGACTCGCTGATGAAGGTTCTGGTGAAACATCCAGAGGGACTTGATCTTGAAGAACGTGCCTTGGCGGCTATTGTACTGAAAAAAGCAGGCAAGGATAAGAATTCTGAGCGTTACCTGGAATCTGTAAAGAAGTTCTTGGTGACCAATGATGAGGGACTGACTTATTTCGAATTCCCGCAGGGAAGCCATAGAAGTATCAACCGAAAGTTGCATGTTCATGTACAGGTTATGGAGGCGCTATCTCAACTGTCGCCCAAGGACAGCGTGTTGCTTGATGGCATGCGACGCTACTTGTTGCGCCACAAGCGTACTTCGGAGTGGGATACGCCGGTGAATACGGCTAATGCCGTCTTTGCACTCTTGCTCAACAACGGAGGGGCTTTGCAGGATGTGTGTGATGCCGAGATTGCACTGAATTATGGCAAGCGTAAAGAGAAGGTTGAGAGCGAGGGCACTGCCTTTGGCTTTATGCGTAGCCAAGTGGAGGTAAAGAATGACGTTAAGACCGTTGATGTTGAGAAGAAGGGCAACCAAGAAAGTTGGGGTGGCATCTTCGCTCAGTACCTCGCTCCCGTATCGTTGGTTCAGGACAGTGAAAACGAAGATTTGTATGTGAAGGTTGAAGTGAAGGGTGATGTTAATAAGTCAACAAGTCAACAAGTCAATAAGACAGCAAGTCAACAAGTCAACAAGACAACAAGTCAACAAGCAGGTCAAACCGTTAGTCCTGAGATGATGACGGCAGGGTCGCGCGTGCACGTACGTTATATTATTACTGCCAAGAAGGATTACGAGTACGTAGTGCTTCATGCTCCACGTCCGGCAAGTGCCGAACCGGTTTCGCAACTCTCTGGTTACAACTGGCGCGATGGCTTGGCCTTCTATCGTGCGGTGAAGGATGCTGCCGTGAACTTCTATTTCGACTACCTGCCTCGTGGCAGTTATGTTATAGAAGAAGATTGGCTGGTAGAGCGTCCTGGCGAGTTCAGTACTGGTATTACCAGTATTCAGTGTCTCTATGCTCCCGAGTTCAGTGCTCATACAAGAGACCTTAGGATTAAGGTAACTTCTAATACTTCTAATAAATAAGTGGAATTTATGAAAAAACTCCCTGCTATTTTTTTGTTGGCTTTAGGTGTCTGTGCTTGTGGTTCATCCAACAAGGACAATGAGATAAGGCAAAAGGAGTCTCAAATCCAGTCTATTGGGCAGTCAAGCGAGGTTGTGCTGGTGTTGGGTAATGAAGTGCTGAACAGTGATTTGAAAGACTCGCTCGAGGGTATGCTTACCGCCAATGTACCTGGACTGAATCAATGTGAGGACTATTTCCGTGTATCTCGCATCCCTCAGTCAATGGACAAGGGCGAGTTCAAGAAGATGCACAGCCGAGTGTTGGTGAAACTGGACAAGAGTGTGAAGGCTCCTTCTCTTGGAACGGCAACCAATGCCATGGCGAACCCTCAACTTCAGATACAGATTACAGCGCCTAATCTTGACGAGTTGCGCAGTTACGTCTCCTCGCATGCTGAATACGTGCGAAAGATGTTGGTCGATCATCAACTCGATATTCAAGCCAGGTATCTTCATGACCACCATTCCAAGGAGGTGATGAAAGACCTCAGGGAGGTTCTTGATTATGTCGTTGATGCGCCCGAAGAAATTCGCTTCACAAAAAAAGGAAAGGATTTCTTGTGGGGCAGTTCGCGTAGTAGCGAGAAGCAACTCAACATGGTTTTCTATACGCGTCCCTATTTTGGCGCACTGATAACTGATGCCAAGGAATTGTCGGTTTTGCGTGATTCGGTAATGAAGGAAAACATTCCCGGCAGTGAACCCGACCAGTGGATGGAAACTGTATGGGAGGGAGAAACCCCCATCGTTCAGGTGGAAGAGCGTGACCTTTTGGGACACCGGGTTGCCGAGATGCGTGGATTGTGGCAAATGCGAAACGGAGCCATGGGCGGTCCCTTCGTTTCTTTGAGTTTTGTAGACTCTGTTACCCACAAATTGGTAGTAGCAGAGGGGTTCGTGTTCTCTCCCTCTACCCCCAAGCGTGACTTGATGAGAAAACTTGAAGCGGCACTCCGAACTTTAAAAAAATGAAAAAATCCCTTAGGTTTTCAGCGTTTTACGTGCAAATGTTACAAAATTGATAGCGTGTGTATCATTGCTGATAATACTATTATTATATAATCCGTACTTTTGCATCCGATTAGTCGGAAACAAAGATGGAATAAATCGGAAACAAAACAATTATTTATAATTTAATTTCAATCAAATCAATTTTATTAACCTAAAAAACTATTGTTATGAAGAAGTTTTTTACTCTCATTGCAGTTGCTCTTGCGTCCACTACGATGATGGCGCAGGACGAGGTTGAGTGGGGTCCGAACATCAACTCCAACTCAGGCTTCGAGGGCGACGATTTTACCTATGTGGCAGCGAAACCAAGTCTGCTGAATGGTGAAGCTAATGGTGATATCTTCTCGGGTGAAGATGTTGCTAAATGTGTTGTTGAAGGTGCCGGTGTTGACGGTTCCAAAGGTTTGGTGATTACTTCTGCAGCTAATCCCAGTCAGCCTTGGGATGCTCAGGTTTGGATCACTCTTCCTGCTGATGTTGAGGTAGGTGAGAAGATCTACATCAGCTTCGACTATCGTGCAGATTGGGAAGAAGAAGGTGTTGAAACTCTTTCTGTAGGTACTCAGGGTCATACTACTCCTGGTCAGTATCTTGACAACAATGGTATTGGTAATGTAGACTACACAAAGGAATGGAATACCTTTGAGGGTACTTTCAGTCCTTCTAGTGGTCAGTTGAGTATCGCTTTCAACCTGTCTGTGAACGGTGGCTACGATGTGAAATTCTACATGGATAATTTGGTTGTCAAGCGTGAGAAAGCAGATGAGACCTTGGTTCCTTACTGGAAGAATGTAGTAAATAATGGCGATTTCGAGGGAGAGAACAACTCAAACTACATCGTTCGTATTTACAACACCGGTGGCGATGTTAATGCTAATCCTGAAGAAGGAATTGGTATGGATGGTTCTCGTGGTATCAAGATTGTAATTCCTGCAAAGGCTAGTCAGACTTGGGATTCTCAGTTCTTCATCAAGATGAACGAGTCTATTCCTGCTGGTGATATGATTAAGGTATCATTTGACTACCGCGCAGAGGAGTCAATGAGCAATGCTGTTGAGACACAGGCTCATGGTGCTTCTGCAGGTAGCTATAACCACTACCAGTGTATTGGTAACCCCCAGTTCACAAATGAATGGCAGCACTACGAATATACTCTCGCAGTAGCTGAGAATATGACAAAGGCAAATGGCGAAGGCGACGTTAACAACAACCCCTTCCAGCATATTGCTTTCAATCTTGCTGTAGATGATGTAGAAAGAACTATCTATTTTGATAATATTGTTGTTAAGCACAAGATGATGGTTCCCATTGACCAGAATCCTGCTGCAATGGAGTTTGTTGCATATCTTGAGGAGTTGAAGGGAACATACGGTGATGGCACAAACTTTAACTTGGCTGCTTACGTGTCAAACGCAGCTATTCGTGACGAGTTTGACGCTGCTCTTGTTGCTGCAATGAGTCTTGCTGGTGATGACATTGAGTACGAGGCTGAGATCGAATCTCTTCGCGCTATTGCAAGTAAGTTCGCTTCTAGCATTAAGGATTATGCTAACTTGAACAATTACATTGCTTTGATTAATGAGAAGGCCGGTCAGACAAAGGCTAGTTATTCTGAATTGTCTTCTCAGTTGGAGGAGATGGCTTCTTCTCTGCAGACTCAGTATGAGGAAGGTGTTTGGGGTAAAGACGAGATTGCAGCTGCAATTGACAACAAGAAGATTTATGACATGGTTGATACCTACATCATGGCTAACATTAAGGTTGGTGACGACGTTACAGGTCTTATTAAGAATGCTAACTATGCTTGGGGTACTGCTAACTGGGCTGGTTCATTCACCGCTCGTGCTAACTCTGCAGAGAAGTGGCATGCTACATTCGATGTAAACCAGACTATCGCAAACATGCCTAAGGGTGCTTACACCTTGAAGTTCCAGGGCTTCCAGCGTCACGATACTAATGACGCAGGTGAAGTTGGCGAGCAGGATGCAGTGGTTTATGCAAACGCAAACAATCAGTACCTCATTGAGTGTGGTGACGATGCTGAGGTTGTTCCCAACAGCATGGAGTCTGCAAGAGCGGCATTTGATCAGGGTATCTTCGCTAACGAGTTTAGCTTCGCTTTGTCTGAGGCTGGCGACATCAAGCTCGGTGTTAAGGGCTCTAACCTGTTGAACTGGGTTATCTGGAGCGACTTCCAGTTGATTTATGTTGGTGCTGACAAGACTGTTATGGCTGAGGCTATCAACAACCAGATTGCTGCTACCGATGCAGTTGAGCAGGCTTTCGAGGGCAACGAGGAAGGTTGCTTGTTGAACAATGAGACTATTGAGAAGGAGGCTGCTGTTGTTTTGGCTGCTACTAAGGTTGCAGAGGGTATCGCTACCGCTTCTCAGGAGGATATTGACAATGCTCTTACAAGTTTGGTTGCTATGATCAACGAGATGAACGAGGTTAGCAAGGCTGTTCAGACTGTAATGAACGCTTATACTGACTATGTTGATGCTACTGACGTGTACTATGACGATGCTACCAAGGCAGCTAAGGATCGTGTTGACGCAGTTAATAAGATTCTTGATGTAGAGGGTGGTTACCTTAACCTTACTACTGCTGAGTTGAAGCCCTTCGCTGAGGAGATGGTTACTCTTACTTCTTTGATTAAGATCAATGCTAAGGCTTACGACGCAACTGATGAGAATCCCTTCGACTTTACATACTTGTTTGGTGATGCTGACTTCGAGGATTATGCTGAGGTAGGTCCAAATGCTAACTATCCCGGTTGGTCTGGTAGCGGTTTCGGTACTGGTGGTGGTACTGCTGGTCCTGTTGGTGAGCGTTGGAACCAGGCTAGTGGTTTCGATACCTATACTACCTTCAAGTTCTTGCCCGAGGGTGCTTATGAGCTCTCTTGCGACGGTGCTTATCGTATTGGTGGTAACGTAGGTTCTGCTGATGAGGCTATTGTAAATGGTGAGGAGAATGAGCAGGCTGCTTACTTGTATGCTATTGGTGATGGTCGCAAGCGTGAGGCTGCTCTCCACAACATCTTCGAGGGTAAGATGAATGAAGAGGAGATCCTCAAGGTTATGGATAGAGAGGACATCGCTGATGTTGCTGACTGCGATAAGTATACTTCAGAAGAAGTTACTTATTACTTCCCCAACCAGCTCGCTACTGCCGACATGTTCATACAGGCTGGTAAGTTCAAGGACAACAAGATTAGCTTCTATGTAGGTGCTGATGGCGAGGCTACCGTTGGTATTGTTCGCTACAAGGGTCAGGGCAACAACTGGTGTTTCGTTGATAACTTCAAGTTGACTTACTTCGGTAAGGACAGCAAGCTTGATACTGCAGTTAAGACTGTTCAGACTGTTGAGGCTTCTAAGGCTATCTACACCATCAGTGGTGTTCGTGTTAACAGCGCAGTTAAGCCCGGTCTTTACATCGTAAACGGCAAGAAGATTGTTGTTAAGTAAGTAATGCAAATGTGAACTTAGTTTCACATGTAATTATAGGCGTCCTGAGGTTTTTCCTCAGGACGCTTTTTTTATGGTGTTTTTCTGCACGAAATCCTGTGTGAAGAGTGGCAATAGCGTTTCTGCGTTTCGCTCCTTGAGGTGCTCCTGAGTATTCCGGTAATTTCGTTTGTCTGCTCTTTTGTTTGTTTTCTTTCTTTTTGGTGTGATATTTGGTGTCTTTCTGACATATTGTTAGTGGTGTGTTGTGGTTTGCTTGCTTTTGGTGTATTTTTGTGTTGTTTTGCGTGTTTTTGTAGCAAAAAGTATTCAAAAAAGTGCTTTTAAGTGACAAAATGCATTATAAAACAAAGAAATATTAGTAAAAATGTTTGTTTGTTTGTGTTTTCTTTGTACTTTTGCAAACGATAAAACCTAAAAACAACCAATTATGACAAAAGGTTTATACAGTCAGCAGTACGAGCACGATGCCTGCGGTGTAGGTATGGTGGTGAACATCCATGGCGGAAAAAGCCATGAGTTGGTTGACAATGCTCTAAGAGTTTTGGAGAACATGGAGCACCGTGGCGCGGAGACTCGCGATAAGACCGGTGATGGAGCAGGTATCTTGCTTCAGATTCCCCATGAGTTTATTTTGTTGCAGGGTATCCCAGTTCCCGAGAAGGGACACTATGGTACTGGTTTGGTATTCTTGCCTCGCGATGAGAAGCGTCAGGGTGAGATTCTCTCCGTGATGATTGAGGAGATTGAGCGCGTTGGTCTGCAGTTGATGCACTTGCGCAATGTTCCCGTGAATACCGATGTTCCCGGTGTTGGTGCCCGTGAGGTACAGCCCGACATCAAGCAGGTTTTCATTACTGGTGTCGCAGAGGATGATGTTCCATTCCTCGACCGTATCCTCTACAAGATTCGTAAGCGTATTGAAAACCGCATCGACGATGAGGACTTCTACATTTGTTCTCTCTCTTGTCGAGACATTATATATAAGGGTATGTTGACGAGCGGTCAGTTGCGCCGTTTCTTCCCAGACCTTTCAAATAACTATTTCACCTCTGGTCTTGCATTGGTGCATAGCCGTTTCTCAACCAATACCTTCCCCAAATGGAAGTTGGCACAGCCTTTCCGTTTCCTTTGCCACAACGGTGAGATCAATACGGTTCGTGGTAACCGTGGTTGGATGAAGGCTCGTGAAAGTGTGTTGAGCAGCGAGGCTTTGGGTGATATCCGTGACATTCGTCCCATTGTGGAAGAGGGTATGAGCGACTCAGCCAGCCTTGACAACGTATTCGAGTTTCTCGTGATGTCTGGTATGTCGTTGCCTCAGGCAATGGCTATCTTGGTGCCCGAGTCTTTCAATGACAAGAATCCTATCTCTGAAGACCTCAAGGCATTCTACGAGTATTACTCAATCCTGATGGAACCCTGGGACGGTCCTGCCGCTCTGATGTTCTCTGATGGTCGCTTTGCCGGTGGTATGCTCGACCGAAACGGTCTTCGCCCCAGCCGTTACACCATTACCAAGTCTGGTATGATGGTTGTAGCCAGTGAGGTGGGTGTGATGGACTTTGACCCCAGTGACGTTGTCAGCAAGGGACGTCTGCAGCCCGGTAAGATTCTGCTTATCGATACCCAGGAGGGTAAGATATACTATGATGGCGAGATTAAGGAGAAGTTGGCCGCTGAGCATCCCTATCGTCAGTGGTTGTCAACCAATCGTATCCAGTTGGAGAAACTGAAGAGTGGTCGCAAGGTAGAGAACTCCGTTGCAGACTACGAGCGCAAACTCCGTGCTTTCGGTTTCGGTCAGGAGGATATCGACCGTACCATCATTCCTATGTGTACCACCGGTCAGGAACCAGTTGCTGCTATGGGTAATGATACGCCTTTGGCAGTTATCTCTGACCGTCCTCAGATACTTTTCAATTATTTCCGTCAGCAGTTTGCACAGGTTACCAACCCTGCCATCGACCCCATCCGCGAGGAATTGGTGATGTCGCTTACCGAGTATATCGGTCGTGTAGGTTCTGGCATCCTTACTCCCGACGAGTCGAACTGCAAGATGGTGCGTCTGCCTCAGCCCGTGTTGACCAACACCGACCTTGAAATGCTCTGTAACATCCGTTACAAAGGTTTCCAGACTATCAAGTTGCCTATTCTCTTTGAGACAGAGAAGGGTGAAGCTGGTTTGCGTGCGGCTCTTGATTCACTTTGCAAGAAGGCAGAGGAGAGCGTAGATGCAGGCGTTAACTACATCATTCTGAGTGACCGCGACATTGATGCAACTCATGCAGCAATCCCCTCATTGCTGGCTGTCAGCGCTGTTCACCACTATCTGATTAATGTGGGCAAGCGTGTACAGACTGCCTTGATTGTTGAGAGTGGTGAGATTCGTGAGGTGATGCATGCTGCCCTTTTGCTGGGCTATGGCGCAAGTGCCATCAACCCCTATATGACTTTTGCCGTTATCGACAATTTGGTAAAGCATCATAAGATTCAGGAGGAGTATGGTACCGCTGAGAAGCACTACATCAAGGCTGTTGACAAGGGTCTTAAGAAGATCATGTCAAAGATGGGTATCAGTACCATCCGTTCATACCGTGGTGCTAAGATCTTTGAGGCAGTAGGTCTTTCAGAAAGTCTTCTGAAGAAATATTTCGGAACAGAAATCAGTACAATTGGTGGTATTGACCTTCGTGACATTGCAAAGGAATACACCGAACTGGGTAAGGCTATGGCAGAAACTCCCGACGTTCTGCTCCCCAACAACGGACTCTTCTCGTACCGTAAGGATGGCATCCAGCACGCATGGAATCCCGAGACTATTGCCAACTTGCAGATTGCAACCCGTTTGGGTTCGTATAAGAAGTTCAAGGAGTGGGCACAGGCTGTCGATGACAAGGAAAAGCCCATCTTCCTGCGTGACTTCCTGGGCTTCCGCAAGGCTGCTACACCTACTCCCATCGAGGAGGTAGAACCTGTAGAAAGCATCGTTCGTCACTTCGTAACAGGTGCAATGTCATTCGGTGCACTTTCTATTGAGGCACACGAGGCTTTGGCACTTGCCATGAATAAGCTGGGGGCTCGTAGTAATACTGGCGAAGGTGGTGAGGACAATGCACGTTATCACACCGAGGTTGACGGTGTCAGCCTCAGCAGTAAGACCAAGCAGATTGCATCTGGACGTTTCGGCGTTACCGCTGAGTATTTGGTCAATGCAGAAGAAATCCAGATTAAGGTGGCTCAGGGTGCTAAACCTGGTGAAGGTGGTCAGTTGCCTGGTTTCAAGGTGAACGACATTATTGCCAAGACACGTAATTCTATTCCTGGCATTACGCTTATCTCACCTCCACCTCATCATGACATCTATTCTATCGAGGATTTGGCACAGCTTATCTTCGACCTCAAGAATATCAATCCAACAGCTGCTGTCAGCGTGAAACTCGTAGCCGAGAGTGGTGTAGGTACCATTGCCGCTGGTGTAGCAAAGGCTAAAGCCGACCTCATTGTTATCTCTGGTGCAGAGGGTGGTACGGGTGCAAGTCCTGCAAGTTCTATGCGTTTTGCTGGTATCTCTCCAGAGATTGGTTTGGCAGAAACACAGCAGACCTTGGTTCTGAATGGTTTGCGTAATCAGGTTCGCTTGCAGACTGATGGACAGCTCAAGACTGCCCGCGATGTCATCTTAATGGCTATGCTCGGTGCTGACGAGTTCTCATTCGGTACATTGCCCTTGATTGTCCTGGGCTGTGTCATGATGAGAAAGTGTAATACCAATACCTGTCCCGTAGGTGTGGCTACACAGGATGCTGCTCTTCGTGCTAAGTTCCGTGGCCGTGCAGAATATGTTGTGAACTTCTTCACCTTCCTGGCTGAGCAGACTCGCGAGTATCTGGCAGAGATGGGTGTCAAGAAACTGAAGGATATCATCGGACGTACTGATCTCATTGAGGTAAAGGCTGCTTCTGCTGATACCAAGCAGGGTACCATTGACTTCTCACGCTTGCTCCATCGTCCCGAAAGCGACAAGCCTCTGTATTGGGACCGCGGTGAGTTCTCTAAGGTCATCGGTGTGAAGGATGAAGAGATAATCCGTGCTTGCATGGGTAGCATTGAGCATAAGGAGGAAGTTAACCTCGACTATGCAATCAAGAATACCGACCGTGCTGTGACAACCATGCTCTCTGGTGTAATTGCCAAGAAGTATGGTGAGGAGGGATTGCCCGACAGCACCATCAATATCAAGTTCAAGGGCTCTGCTGGTCAGTCATTTGGTGCCTTTGCTGTGAAGGGAGTCAACCTCAAACTTGAGGGCGAGACCAACGATTACTTCGGTAAGGGTCTGTCTGGTGGTCGCATCAGCATTATGCCTCCTACACGCAACAATACCGATTTTGTGGCAGAAGACAACATCATTGCTGGTAATACTGGTCTTTATGGTGCTACGAGTGGTGAACTCTATGTGAATGGTAGGGTAGGCGAGCGCTTTGCAGTACGTAACTCAGGTGCCATCTGTGTAGTAGAAGGTGCTGGTGACCATTGCTGTGAATACATGACTGGCGGTCGTGTTGTAGTGTTGGGTGAGACTGGTCGTAACTTTGCTGCAGGTATGTCTGGCGGTGTGGCTTATGTATGGGACAAAAACCACAACTTCGACTACTTCTGTAATATGGACCAGGTAGAAATCAGTCTTGTGGAGGATGCTTCTTCACGCAAGGAGTTGCACGAGCTCATTCGTCAGCACTATCTCTACACGGGTTCTGCCCTCGCACGTCGTATGCTCGACGATTGGGGACGCTATGCAGATGACTTCATCCAGGTTACTCCTATCGAGTACAAGCGCGTACTGCAGGAGGAGAAGATGAAACAGTTGCAGGAGAAGATTGCCAACATGCAGATTATCAACAATTAGTAATTAAAGGGAATAACCCTACAAAAGTTATACAGCTATGGGAAATCCTAAAGCATTTTTAACCGTACCTCGTTTGGAGGCTGGTTACCGACCAATACACGACCGAATTCACGATTATGGTGAAGTGGAGCAAACGCTCAATACACACGACCGCCGTCAGCAGGCATCACGCTGTATGGATTGCGGTGTACCCTTCTGCCACTGGGCTTGTCCCCTTGGCAACAAGGCGCCCGAGTGGAACGATGCCTTGTACAAGGGCGAGTGGGAGCAGGCTTACCGCTTGCTGAACTCAACCAACGACTTTCCCGAGTTTACTGGTCGTATCTGTCCTGCTCTTTGCGAGAAGGCATGTGTGCTCAATCTTACTGATCATGCGGCAACTACCAATCGCGAGAACGAGGCAGCCATCACAGAGGCTGCTTGGCGCGAGAACTATATTGCTCCTCAGAAGTATGAACGTAACGGCAAGCGTGTAGCCGTTATTGGTGCTGGTCCTGCTGGTTTGGTGGCAGCTAACCGCTTGAACAAGTTGGGCTATCAGGTTACCGTATATGAAAAGAATGCTGCCGCAGGTGGTCTGCTCCGCTATGGCATCCCCAATTTTAAGCTCAACAAGGCCGTCATAGACCGTCGCATTGCTCTGATGGAAGAGGAGGGTATCGAATTTATTTATAATACCGCACTCACGATGCCCATCTCTGCTGATGACAAGAGCGTACCCTCTCCTTTGCGAGAGGGGGCCTTCGACGCTATCGTGGTGTCTACTGGTACTCCTACGGCTCGTGACCTCAAGATTCCCGGTCGCGAACTCAAGGGCGTGCATTTGGCACTTGAACTGCTCTCTCAGCAGAACCGTGTGTTGACAGGCGAGGTGGAATTTGACGGTAAGGGTCGTCCTTCTATTGAGGGTGAAGCAGAGCGCGTAACAGCCAAGGGTAAGGATGTGCTGGTTATTGGAGGTGGTGATACGGGTAGTGACTGTATCGGTACTGCACACCGTCAGGGATGTAAGTCTGTTACCCAAATTGAGATTATGCCTAAGCCTGTAGAGGGTCCCGAGGATCCTCAGAATCCTTGGCCCAATTATCCTCGTGTACTGAAAACCACCTCTTCGCATGAGGAGGGATGTACCCGCCGATGGAATATCAACTCTCTTGAGTTCCTAGGAAAGGATGGCAAACTCACTGGCGTTCGCGTACAGCCTATCGACTGGAAACCCAATCCAGAGGGTGGTCGCCCCATCATGGTGGAGGCTGGTGAACCGGAAGTCATCAAGTGTGAGATTTGCTTCTTGGCAATGGGCTTCCTTAAGCCAGAGCATCCCGAGATGCCCAAGAATGTCTTCGTATGTGGCGATGCCGCCAACGGCGCTTCGCTTGTTGTACGAGCCATGGCAAGCGGTCGCGACACAGCGGCCAAGGTTCACAAGTTCTTAAGTTCAAAATAAGATGGAATAAGAAAAGGTCGCACCGTCAGCTAACATTTGAAGGTGCGACCTTCTGCTTTTATAAGGCAATGTTTTTGCAATCGGTCCATAACTTTATGCCGAGGTTGTATGATGTTGCCGAAACAAAAAAACAATAACCAACAAATAATTATCTCGTGGAACCTCTTAAACACGAATGCGGTGTGGCAATGATCCGCTTGTTCAAGCCACTGAGTTATTACGAGCAAAAGTACGGAACCCGACAGTACGGATTGGGCAAACTCTACCTGTTGATGGAGAAACAGCATAATCGCGGACAGGAAGGTGCTGGTATTGCTTGTGTAAAGTTGAAAGCAAACCCCGGAGAGGATTATATGTTTCGTGAACGTGCCGTAGGAACAACGGCAATCACTGAGGTGTTTAACGCCATTCACGAAAAGGCAGAGCAGGATGATTTCCGTGCTGAACTCTATATGGGTCACCTTCGTTATTCTACAACGGGCAAGAGTGGCTTGGATTATATTCATCCCTTCTTGCGCCGTAACAACTGGCGTGCCAAGAATCTGGCACTCTGCGGTAACTTTAATTTGACCAATGTGGATGAGGTGTTCCAGCACATTGTGGCTAATGGTCAGCATCCCCGAAAGTATGCCGATACACATATCATGCTTGAGCAGATGGGACATCGTCTGGACCGTGAGGTGGAACGTGTCTTCAATATGTGCAAGGAAGAAGGTTTGGAGGGATTGAATCTGACACAAAGTATTGAGGAACGTATCGACCTTGCCAATGTTCTTCGCTCGGCCAGTCCCATCTGGGATGGTGGTTACGTGATGTGTGGCCTGACGGGTAGCGGTGAGTCGTTTGCCTTGCGTGATCCTTGGGGTATACGTACGGCTTTCTGGTACCAGGATGACGAAATCCTGGTGCTGGCGAGTGAACGTCCTGTTATACAGACTGCTTTCAATGTGCCTGCTGAAAGTATACATGAGTTGGAACCCGGACAAGCCATCCTCACCAATAAGTCGGGCAAAGTGCGTCTGGAGCAAATAAACGAACCCCAGCAAAAGCGTGCTTGTACTTTTGAACGTATCTATTTCAGCCGTGGAAGTGACATGGATATCTACCGCGAGCGCAAGGAGTTGGGACGCTCTTTGGTTGACCAGATTCTTCCGGCAGTTGACCATGACATAGAGCATACCGTTGTTTCATATATTCCCAATACGGCTGAGGCTGCTTATTATGGTCTTCTGGAAGGTATGGATGAATACCTGAACAAGGTGAAGATTCAAAAGTTGTCTTCCCTGTTTTCTCCCTTGAGCAATGATGGTTCTTCGCAGGATACTTCCATTTACAAGATTCTGTCCATGCGTATCCGTAGCGAGAAGGTGGCTATCAAGGATATTAAACTGCGTACGTTCATTGCAGAAGGCAATAGCAGAAACGACTTGGCTGCTCACGTCTATGATGTGACGTATGGCAGTTTGGAACCTTATGTAGATAATCTTGTTATCATTGACGATAGCATCGTTCGAGGTACCACGTTGCGCCAGAGTATCATTCGTATCCTTGACCGTCTTCATCCTCGCAAAACCATCATCGTATCTTCTTCACCTCAGATTCGCTACCCTGATTACTATGGCATTGACATGTCAAGTATGGACCAGTTCATTGCTTTTAAGGCGGCTGTTGAATTGCTGAAGGAACGTGGAATGAGTCAAGTAATCGATGAAGTGTACAATGACATCGTGAATGAAGAGGCAGATAGTGACGTTAATCCCATCAAGAAGATTTATGCACCTTTCACGGATGAAGAGGTTTCGGCAAAGATTACCGAACTTCTCACTCCACCCGATGTGAATACACAAGTACAGATCATTTTCCAAAGTATTGATGGTTTGCACAAGGCATGTCCCAATCATACGGGAGATTGGTACTTCACTGGTGATTACCCCACACCTGGTGGCTTGCGTATGCTCAAACGTGCATTCGTGTATTACTATGAGCATAGATAAAAGTTCTGAAGCAAAGGAGCGGTACGCATAGGTGTTTTCTTATTACTCAACAATCTATTTTTAATTTTCAACATACAAGTCAATGTCACATTATATATTTGTCACCGGAGGCGTGGTTTCCTCGTTAGGTAAAGGAATCATTTCTGCCTCTATTGGTAAACTGTTGCAGGCTCGCGGTTACCGCATTACAATTCAGAAGTTTGATCCCTATATCAATATCGATCCGGGTACTCTCAACCCTTATGAGCATGGCGAGTGTTATGTTACGGTTGATGGTATGGAAACAGACCTTGACCTGGGACATTATGAGCGTTTTACCGGTATTCAGACGACTCGTGCCAATAGTATGACCACTGGTCGTATCTATAAGTCGGTTATCGATAAGGAACGTCGAGGTGATTATTTGGGTAAGACCATACAGGTAGTTCCTCATATCACGGATGAAATAAAACGCAGTATTACCCATTTGGGCGAGACGGGCGATTACGACTTTGTCATAACAGAAATTGGTGGTACGATTGGCGACATTGAGAGTGCTCCCTTCCTTGAAGCAATACGTCAGTTGAAATGGGAACTGGGCCGAAATGCTGTAAGTGTACATCTTACTTATGTGCCTTATCTCAAGGCGGCAGGCGAACTAAAGACCAAGCCTACTCAGCACTCTGTCAAGGAAATGCTGAGTTATGGTATTCAACCAGATCTTTTGGTGCTTCGCACGGAAAAGCATCTGGACGACAATGTGCGTCAGAAGGTTGCAGGTTTCTGTAATGTGGATTTGGAGTGTGTCATTCAAAGTGAAGACCTTCCTAGCATTTACGAGGTACCTGTCAATATGCAACGACAGGGATTGGATGCTGCCATTCTCCGCAAAATGGATATTCCTGTAGGTGAAATGCCTGCACTGGGACCTTGGCGTCATTTCCTTGAACTGCGTCAGTCTGCTACGGAGGTAGTTCGTATTGGTTTGGTGGGTAAGTATGACCTTCAGGATGCTTATAAGAGCATCAATGAAAGTTTGTCGCATGCCGCTACTTATCACAATCGCAAGGTGAAGATTGAGTTTGTGAATTCAGAGGAACTGAATGTGGGTAATGTTGCACAGAAACTTTCTGATGGTTTTGATGGACTCGTCATCTGCCCGGGTTTTGGTCAACGTGGTATCGAAGGCAAGATTCTGGCTGCACAGTATGCGCGTGAGAATAACATCCCTTGTTTGGGTATCTGCCTGGGTATGCAGATGATGGTCATTGAGTATGCTCGTAATGTGTTGGGATATGCTGACGCTAACAGCCGTGAGATGGATGCCAACACTACTCATCCTGTCATTGATATGATGGAGGAGCAGAAACATATTGCAGATATGGGCGGTACCATGCGTTTGGGTGCGTATGATTGCAAGTTGTTGGACGGCAGTCGCGTGCAGGCAGTTTATGATACTTCGCTCATAGCAGAACGTCATCGTCATCGTTATGAACTCAACAATCAGTTTATCGACGAATTGGAGAAAGCTGGCTTGCGTGTCAGTGGTATCAATCCCCAGAGTGGATTGGCTGAAATTGTTGAGGTTCCAGGGCACCGTTTCTATATTGGTACACAATTCCATCCTGAGTATTCCAGCACAGTACTTCGTCCCCATCCGCTCTTTATGGCATTACTTGATGTAATTGTGGGTTAACTTTTTGGAAGTTTCGTATAAATATCGTACTTTTGTGCTTGGTAATGGGGATAGGATTCCCATTGCTATAGTCAAAATCTAAATGCCACGATGTTTATACAGAATGAAATATAAAACCAAGACCACGCTTCTGTTCTATGTAGAGCAGAGGTGTGGTCGTTCTATACTATGAAAAAATGAATATGGATTTATGTAAATTAACAAGCATTGTTTGCGGAGTAGCCCGTTTGGCAGGAGGTTACCTTCGTGAAGAGCGAAAACGCTTTGATGAGAGCGTTGTTGAACAGAAGCATGCCCACGATTACGTGTCATATGTGGACAAGAATTCTGAGATTATGATTATTCGTGCTCTAAAGGATGTTCTTCCTGATGCGGGTTTCCTTACGGAAGAAGGTCAAGCTGGACGAAACGGAGAGCCTTATTGGTGGGTAGTCGATCCTTTGGACGGTACTACCAATTATGTGCATGGTAATACGCCGTACGCGGTGTCTATCGCATTGCGCACAGAAGATGAAGTACTTCTGGGTGTGGTATATGAAGTTACTTCTGACGAGTGTTTCTCGGCTTGGAAGGAAGGTGGAGCCTGGCTCAATGGTACGCGCATATCTGTCAATCGTACACATGGCATCGAACAGGCATTGCTGGGAGTAGAGCTCCCTTACGACTCCAATGCTTATGCGGAAATGTGGCGACGCCTTATAAGTCACTTCTATGGTTATGCAGGCGGTATTCGCATGAATGGTTCTGCTGCAGTTGCCTTGTGTATGGTTGCGTGTGGGCGATGGGATGGTTGGCTGGAACGTTTCATCGGTCAATGGGACTATATGGCGGGTTTGCTCATTGTCCGTGAGGCTGGTGGCGTAGTTTCCAACTTCGCTGGTGAGGAGAATTGCTTAAATGGAAATGATATCGTGGCTTCGAATGGTATCATCCAACAAGATTTGCTGTCTCAGACAATAGATTAGTTCCTGATTCGTGTGCACGCGTATTATATATAAGGTGTGTAAATACAAAATGTTTGATTTTTCTAAAAAATGCACTTTTTTTGAAAAAAGTTCGCGAAATGTTTGGCAGGTTTGCGGATTTGTCGTACCTTTGCACCCGCAAACGAGAAAGGAACTCCTCCTCTGAGGTGAATACAACATCTCGGATGCATCAAGATTAGTTCTT
>JAZUKS010000084.1:0-65636 GCA_045643405.1 Bacteroidaceae bacterium
ACGAGGTTATACGCTTGTATAAACCTTTGCTACAGGCTTTCACTAAACTCTAATTTATTTGTCGATTCGAAATCTCTATAAGTTGTAATCATGAAACTACAACTTATAAACTTTGAACTATCAACTTTGAGGGATTATCCATTAGCGTTGTCCTTCTCACGAATCTCTACACGACGTATCTTTCCACTGATAGTCTTGGGAAGTTCTTCAACGAACTCAATAACGCGGGGATACTTGTAGGGAGCGGTCTCTGCCTTAACATGATCCTGCAACTCTGCAATAAGAGCATCGCCAGCCTGGTCTACATAGTCGGGAGCCAAAACGATGGTTGCCTTGACAACCATACCACGAACCTCATCGGGCACACCGGTAATGGCACATTCAACAACGGCAGGATGAGTCATCAACGCACTCTCAACCTCGAAGGGACCAATGCGGTAACCACTTGACTTGATAACGTCGTCGGCACGCGAAACGAACCAGTAGTAACCATCTTCATCGCGATAGACAATGTCCTTGGTGTAGTACCAACCATCGCGGACAGCCTGCTCCATCAGTTCGGGATTATTGTTGTAGTCCTTGAACAAACCGAGGGGCTTGCCTTCTGCCACACGAATAACCAACTGACCATTCTCCATAGCCTTGCAAGAATTGCCCTTGCCATCGAGTACGTCTACCTGGTACTGAGGATTGGGCAAACCCATACTACCGGGACGAGGGTCAACGAAAGGATAGGTACCGAGTACAAGGGTTGTCTCAGTCTGACCGTATGACTCGTAAATCATGATGCCGGTCTTCTGCTTCCACTCCTCAAATACGCTGGGGTTGAGCGCCTCACCTGCTGTGGTGCAGTATTTCAAGTTAGAGAGGTCGTATTGCGAAAGGTCCTCACGAATCATGAAGCGGTATACAGTGGGAGGTGCACAGAAACTTGAAACCTTGAATTTCTCGATAACAGCCAACATCTTGTCGGGTTCAAAGCGACCCTCGAAGTCGTACACGAAGACGGTAGCACCAGCAATCATCTGACCGTAGAACTTTCCCCATACAGCTTTACCCCAACCGGTATCTGCAACGGTAAGGTGCAGACTTCCGTCGTGGATGTTGTGCCAGTAACGCGAAGTAATGATGTGAGCCAAGGGGTATGAGAAATCGTGCATCACCATCTTGGGTTCGCCACTGGTACCTGAGGTGAAGTACATCAGGAAATTGTCAGTGACACGGTTCTGCCCCTTCTGCGAAACAAAACGGGGAGCCATCATACAGCCCTGCCAGAAATTCTCCCAACGCTGGGGAACGGTAGGACCAATACTGATGCAATGCTGCAAGGTGGGGCAGTAAGCACGAGCACGGATAACATTGCGCAATACAGGTTGGTCGCCTACTGCAACAATAGCCTTGATTTCGGCAGCATGGCAACGATATACAATATCCTTATCGGTAAGCAAGTGAGTAGCGGGAATGGCTACAGCACCTATCTTGTGCAATGCTACCATAGTAATCCACCACTCTATTCGGCGCTTGAGAATCAACATGACGCAATCGCCACGACTGATTCCTAAACTCATGAAGAAACTGGCAGCATTGTCGCTGAAAGCCTTCAACTCTGCATAGTTAATATGGCGGACGTTGCCTCGCTCGTTAGTCCAAAGTATGGCCTCACGCTCGGGATCTTCTGCTGCATAAGCATCAACAATGTCGTATGCAAAGTTAAAATCGTCGGGGACATTAACCTTAAAATTCTGCATAAAGTCCTCGTATGATGAGAACTCCATTTGAGGTACATATTTGCGTATCATTTTGCACTTTTATTTTTTTTCATTTGCAACAAACTAATCATTTCATAGTCGATTTAGTTCGGTTATATCAGATTTATGAAAATCGTGAAAACCGGATGCAAAAGTACTTAAAAAATATCATCTTGGCATCTATTTTTTGCCATAACTATCGAAAATGACCATTATTGCCACAAAAATAGGGTAAAACTGGCTAATTATTTTGTTGCAAAAATAACAATGCATTTTGAGGAAAGTATGTCGCGAAACACACGAAACGTTAAATAGTGTTACGTGCGAGCACTAAATAGTGTTACGCATGAACACGGAAAAAGGCTCCCAAAGGAAGCCTTTTTCCGGTATTGTGAGGTTCTGGAGCAGACGTTCAGAACAAAGAAACAGTCCCATTATGCCATTTGCTCGGCAATGAAATTCTTCATCTCATCGTAGTGACTTTCGATGCTGAGAAGAAGATGCAATTGGTTATTGGCACGAGTAAAATTATGGGTGGGGTACTTTACTTTCCAGTATTTGTCGCCATTGAGGTAGTCCCACAAGAAGCGCACACACTGCATATAGGGGAAGAGTGCAGTGGCATAGGGAAGGTTTTCTATTTCGACTGGCAAGAGGAAACTCTTTGCACTGGCAAGATACCCTTCTGTAAATGCCTTGAAGATATCAATATCAAACTGTACTTCGTTCATTTCAGGATGGTCTTCTGCCACCTTATTGGCTCCTGTACGCAAGAAGTCACCATAGTCCGAGAAGATGAAATTGGGCATCACGGTATCGAGGTCGATGACACAAAGCACGTTGTCGTTGTCATCGAACATCATATTATTGACTTTCGTGTCGCAATGACAAACACGCTTGGGAAGCGTACCTTCGCGCCCCATACGTTCTGCTTTACACATTTCTTCCGCGCGCTTTTCTATCTCTGCCACCATAGCTTTGACCTGAGGTTCGTCTGCACGACCGGCAAGATTATCCCTGAGGGCTTGGTGCAACTGCTCCAGACGGAACTCCATGTTGTGGAAGTCCTTGATGGTTTCACCCAATTCTACGGGAATGTCAGCGAGCATAGCCTGGAAGTTGCCGAATGCCTTACCAGCAGCACGACTGGACTCTGGATTGACGGCTTGCTTGGTGATGGCATTGGGAATGAACACCATCATACGCCAATGACCGCCATTAGTCTGGTTGGCATCCACCTCAACATATAGCTTCTCTTCATTGTCCTTGGCGGACACGAAGTTCAAAACCTTGCGGTCGATGTCATCTTCACCCTTTGCCTCGAGTTTTTGACGGATATGACCAGTTACTGCTCGGATATTACGCATCACCATGTCTACATCGGGAAAGACATGCGTATTGACACGTTGCAAGACGTAGTCGGGAGCATCCGATTCCTCGGTAATAACCTTATAAGTATCGTTGATGAGACCTTCGCCCAATGGCTTAATCTCCTTTACGGTGCCTCGAATGGCAAATTGTGAAACGATGTTTTTCATGTCTATTTTATCTTTTTGATATTTTTTATGGCTATTTTATTATTATATTATGAGAGGGGCATTCTCTGTGAAGTAAAGCAACATCCACATTTCTGAACCCAATACCGCCGAAGAAACCCAAAACATACCAGAAGTGCACCTTACGTTTCTTTTTCCTCCGCCAGTTCCGGAGAGTTTCAGTATAGACTAAAACTTACGCCGAACTCTGCAATGCTCGTGCGTGGATTCTGTTCCGGAGAGTTTCAGTATAGACTATAACCTCTGTCGGCAGGAAGCCTCAGCGCAATAGAACTCACTACTACCACCACGAGGCTATTCGTAGTATCCATTCAGCAAGTCGCCCTTGAGTGTCATGCCCTGGGCATCAACCACGATTTGCGTCTGCTTGCTGTTATTGTAGAACTGGATGCTAGCCTTGCCCTCCTTGTCGAGTTGCAGATAGGGGTTCCAATAGAGCGTGCGACGATAGTCTTTGACTGTAGGCAAAGGACGCTTACTATAATTGGGATGGTAGAAGTCGGCACACTCAGAGTAGCCAGAGAGCACATAACGACGGTCACGATAGGTCATACGCTTGCTGTTGTCCTCGAAGACGTGCAGGTCGACGGTAACGGGTGGCTGGTTGCCGCCCTCGAAACGATGAGAACCCTCAAGGCGTGGCGAGTAGTCGGTGTAGATGTATACCTTGTCAAGGTTGGGCAGGTGGCAGTATTCGTATTGCTGGCTGGGGGATTTAAAGAAGGTTTCGTTCTTTCCGTTCCATCGGCGTTCCAACTCGTAGGAACGCGCAATGCCCATCTCGCCTATATAGTTGCGGGCCAAGTTGAGAGCGAAGGACTGAAAACCTGTGTAGACGCCCGGACAGAAACCAGCATCACATACCTCGTTGAAGGCCTCGTAGGCATCCACCACAAAGGCAGGTTTTGCCGATGAGAAACCACGTCGGCCGTTATGGCGCGCTCCGATGGTGACTTGGTCGAGGGTACGTACCTTGGCGTCGTCAACGGTATAGCGCTTGTGTTTATCACTTCGTTGCAGGTTGAAATTGTTGTTCTGGTAGTAGGTGTAGGGCTTGGGGAATCGGGGATAGATGTGGTTCAGTTTGATGTAGAACTCAGGAACCTCCAGCTCATCCCTCTTGTTTTCGCTACTCTGCACCCATGCGTGGTCCTGAGACTTCCATTTTGTGGTGTCAGAGGCGCTGAGGAAGAAGTATACATGGTTCCCGAATCCAGGCACCTCGATGCGGAACTTACCGCCATTGCTTGTCTGCATATCGCCTATGGCAATGTCGGGCTTGGCATCGCTGTAGGGCAGAACAAACTCGGCATGCAACTGCATCTCCTGACTGATGGGAGTGGCACTCTGCAAAAAGGTGTGATCGTTGTGACTGGAGACAAAATAGATGGACTCGAAACCACTTATTCGGGCGTTGCTGAACTTTTGGAATTGTCCGGAATAGTAAAACTTAGGGTCTTTGGTGCTGCCGATGATATAAACCTCGGTGCTGTCGGCCGGTTGTCGCAGACGTAGTACCTCTTCAAGAAGCGGACCGCTGGAACCTCCGCTGACAATGCCACCTTTGTCCACATTGCGGAAGAGGTCCTTATGGTTGTCCCCTGTTTGTACATAATAGTAATCCTCCACGTCATCTGCCGTGTACTTGTAGAGTTGGCCGTTGAGTATCTGTGTCTTTTCGTAAGGGTGCGTCAGCGTAAAAGCCTTGGGTGTGGCCATGGTTACCCAGTCATACCGGCGCCATCCCTGCACCATGAGCAGAAGGTCAAGAGCGCGTCGGTGTTCTTGGTCGTCACTCTCGAAGAAGTATTCGGGTTGCTCCACAAATCCCTTTATCTGACTGGCCAAGAGCATCTCGGTGAGGATGTTGCCCGAGTCAAATGTATAGTCGGTGTGGGCAGCATCGCGAACCGCCACGGAGAGGATGCCAGAGGGCTTTCCCTGCAATTGGATTTCGATGGGTGCAAAGGCTTGGTAACCATTCTCGTTGATACCATCGAGGGCAATGTTCTGAGCCTGGAAGTCGGGTTGGCGTACAAAGACCATTCGATCGGCATAGACACGTCCCTCGCTGTTGAAAATGGTTATCTGGGCAATGCCAGTGGGCAGTTTAGTCAATGGAATGTCCAACTGAGCGGTTGTGCTGGTCAGCTTCTGGTACTCCTGCTGAACACCATGTTCCATGATGGTCAGACCTAACTGTTGTTGTGTTGCCACACCGGCAGCCTGGATGTCGAGATGAAGGGATTGGTCAGTAAGGTCTGCCTTTAAGCGTACGCCATCGGCCACAATCTTGGGCAGATTGACCTTTTTTGAGTGGTTGTCCCAGTTGAAAGTGGCCTTGTACTTCTCGCCAGACTTGCAAGGCAGGTCGAATGTTCCGCGTCCACGACTCTCGGTTGAAGCTGTGGCTACGGTGTTGCCGTTACTGTCGGTCACGGTGAGCGTTCCCTTCAGATGCTTGCCCTCCTCGTTGTTGGCCTCAAAGGCTACTCGGCAGGTGGTGCCTTCAACCAGCGAACCTCCCTCGGGGAAGAAGGTTACCTCGGCTTCAGGTTCACTATTGTCTGCCTTGAAGTAGCGTTGCAAGGGACGTGTGGTCATGTCCTGATAGTATTCACCTTGCTTCTGGGGTTTGTCGTAGACGGGGAATACACGACTGTAAATCTTGTCATAGTCGCGAAAGTACTGCTTGGACATTTCCTTGTTGAGGAACCATTTTTCCACAAATGCGGAGTGGGCATGCTCGTACTCGCCCCAGTTGAGTTGCCATCGCGTATAGGCTCGCAACTCGTAGAATCCGCCATAAATGGTATCAGGGAGAGCTATTGAACCAGCTCCTTGTCCATACTCCATCTTCACCTTCTGTCGTTCCACCAGGTAGCCGTCCTGATTGAGCAATTCCACATAGAGCAGACCGCTCAGTCCGCTGGGCAAACCGTTGTCACTACGACGCAGGTAGGCCTTGTAGAAGATGGTGTCACCCAGAAAGTAGCAGGTGTTGTCCATATGAACGAATACCTCCTCCTGTGGCACCGTCTTGCCAAATTTCTCAATGCGTGTAGCGAACTCATCGAGGCTTTGTGCACGGGTGAAGAGGCATACAAATAAAAGGAGTAGGACGAGCATTTTTGCTCGTCCTGCCATTATTATTTCCACGTATCTACTTTCTGATTTCATTATCGATTTATCTTGCTGGACTTAGTACTGTTCCAAGTAGGCAATTCTACTCTCGGTGCTGGGATGCGTGCTGAACATATTGCTGAACCATTGCGAAACGCCTCCGGCCAGGGCTTGTGGATGCACGATGTAAAGCTGTGCAATGTCCTCACGACCATTGGGAGCAGCCGCAGGCATGCCCGAAATCTTGCGCAAGGCAGAAGCCAACGCCAAAGGGTTGCCACAGAGTTCTGCACCACCGGCATCGGCCATATACTCGCGCTTGCGACTGATGGCAAAACGAGTCATGATGGTAAAGAAATAACCCAAGGCAGCCAAAACAGCGGCAACTATCATAGCTACAAGAACACCACCTCCGTTCTCCTTCTTATTGTTGCGTCGGGAACTACCACTGCCACCAAAAAGCAGGGTATTCCAAAGCAAACGTAAGACGATAGACATCAAGGTGCTCATGATGCCCACAAAGATGATGCTGACAATGAGCAGTCGGGTATCCTTGTTGCGGATGTGTGTCAACTCATGACCAATGACACCTGCCAGTTCGTCGTCATCCAGCATATTCATCAGTCCTGTGGTTACGGTCACCGTATAACTCTTGTTGTCAATGCCACTGGCAAAGGCATTCAGTTCGTTGGTGTTCATGATGTTAATCTTGGGCATGGGCATACCACAAGTCATGGTGAGGTTCTCCACGATGTTGTACAGACGTGGATTCTCCTTACGCGTCACCTCATGGGCACCGGTTGACTGACGAATCATAGCCGTATTGCAGAAGTAGGCGATGACAAACCAAACGCTTACGCCACCAACCACCCAAGGCAACACTTGAATAAATTGGTCATTAACTGCGTCTATACCGCCACCGTTAGCATAACCATCGCTCCCCTCAGCAAGCATATCCATCACGAAGAAGAAGATATAGACCAAAGCCAGGATGATACAAGGGAACATGATAAGCAACAGCAGGGACTTCCTGTTGTTGCTTGCCTGTTGTGTATATATTCCTACGTATTTCATTTACAATTCGTTATAGATTAAAACTGACGGTTGTTCATATAACAGGGATTGATTCTCCTCCATGGAGAGTGCATCGATCTAAAAGAACAAGCACTCAACCCAAGGCATCTAATCAGTCTGCAACCGCCATTCTACAACCTTAATATATTAGAACTTGATCTCGGGAGCCTTATCCATAGCAGCACGCTGCTCGGTAGGAATCTCGAACATAGGCTCGGTGTGGAAACCGAATGTGCCAGCCAGCAGGTTAGCGGGGAAACTCTGAACTGCAGTGTTGAGTTCACGAGTAGCGCTGTTGAAGAAACGACGGGTTGCAGCCAACTTGTTCTCGATGTCGCTGATCTCGCCCTGCAACTGCATGAAGTTGGCATTAGCCTTCAAGTCGGGATATGCCTCAACAGCAACCTTCAAACCAGAAAGAGCGCTGCTCAATGCATTGTCGGCCTGAATCTTATCGTTGATGCTACCTGCATTCATAGCAGCAGAACGGGCTGCGGTAACCTTCTCCAACAATTCCTTCTCGTGAGTAGCATAACCCTTTACGGTGGCTACCAACTGAGGGATAAGGTCATAACGCTGCTTCAACTGAACGTCGATGTTAGCAAAAGCGTTTTCACGATTGTTACGACGGTTTACCAAACCATTGTAGATGCTAATAACCCAGATTACGATAATTGCTACCACTGCGATAGCGATAATAACTCCTGTACTCATTTTGTTTTTTAATTTTTAAATGGTTAATATTTGTGACTTGTTTTTGTTTGCTTTAGCGGTTTCCACGAAGGATTGGCTTAATAGCAGAGCAGTTTCCTTGCAAAGATACATTTTTTATTAGATGTAAACAAACTAATGCTCTCTTTTTTCTTCGTTTTCAGTTTTTTTAAGTTTCTAATGACCTGTATTCTTAAAAAATATTACTAATTTTGCAAAGATTTAACGATTTATACCTAATTTATACAAACATGAAAAGAAATTTTGTTTCAAAGTTCCTTCGTGGATTCTTCATGCTGGCTTTTGCCTTTGGTTTCTTTGGCAGCACACCAGCATCAGCAGGACTATTCAAGAAAAAGAAGAAAGCAAAAACTGCACAGCAGACTCCCCAACCTAAACCCCAGCCCAAAGCCACCGTTGACCGCAACGGACTGTTTCACGTCACCAAGGTCAAGGAGGACTGGTTCTTTGAGATACCCGATTCATTGATGGGTCGCGACTTCCTCACTACCACCCGTTTCACCTCAGCCCCCGCTGGCAGCGGTCAGTTTGGCGGTGAGCAGGTCAACGAGCAAACCGTATACTTTGAGATGGTGGCCGACAGCCAGATTGTGATGCGTGCCCGTCTGCTCGTCAACTATGCAGACTCTACCCAGCAAATCAACAAGGCTATCATCGTAAGCAACGAGAACCCCATCATCGGTACGTTCAAGATTGAGAAGCGCGAGAAGAACAGTTTCAAGATCAAGGTAAAGCAGTTCTTCAACGAGGACAATCCTGCCATTGGCGTACCTCAGAATGCCAAGAAGCAGTTCAACCTCACCGGTATGGCAGGCAGTTACATCGAGGATATCAAGTCGTTCCCCACCAACACCGAGGTACGCATGGTCAAGACCTATGGTTCTACCAGCACATCCTTACCTGCAGCCCGTGCTACCGGCAAGGTGACCATCGGACTGAACGTATCATTCGTATTGTTGCCCGAAGTGCCCATGATGCCTCGCTACTACGACCCACGCATCGGTTACTTCACTCACGACTACAATACATACAACGATGACCAGCAGCGTGTTAAGTCGGTTCGCTACATTGCACGCTATCGTCTGGAACCCCGTCCTGAGGACGTTGAGAAGATGCGCCGTGGCGAACTCGTTGAACCTCAGAAGCCCATCGTTTACTACATCGACCCCGCTACTCCCAAGCAGTGGCGCAAGTACCTTATCCAGGGTGTCAACGACTGGCAGAAAGCCTTCGAGCAGGCTGGTTTCAAGAATGCCATCCGTGGCGAGGAATGGCCCGAGGATTCTACCATGAGCATGGAAGATGCTCGTTACTGCGTCATCCGCTACCTGGCTTCTCCCATTGCCAATGCATACGGTCCTCACGTGAGCGACCCCCGAAGCGGTGAGATTATCGAGAGCCACATTTGCTGGTACCACAATGTTATGTCGTTGGTGCACGATTGGTATATGGTTCAGGCTTCAAGCATTGACGAGGCTGCCCGCAAGATGCACTATGACGAGGAACTGATGGGACAGCTCATCCGTTTCGTGTCTTCTCACGAGGTAGGTCACTCACTCGGTTTGCGTCACAACTTCGGTTCTTCCAGCACCGTACCCGTTGACTCATTGCGCAACAAGGCATGGGTCGAGAAGTACGGTCACACGCCCAGTATCATGGACTACGCTCGTTTCAACTACGTGGCACAACCCGAGGACGGCATCTCTCAGGCAGGCATCTTCCCCCGCATCAACGACTACGATATGTGGGCCATCCAGTGGGGTTATTCGCCCATGTTCGGCGCCAAGAACGCTGACGAGGACCACAAGCAACTGGAAAGCCTCATCGGCGATCGTCTGAAGAACAACAGGCGCCTGTGGTGGGGTGATGGCGAAGGCTATCGCAACGACCCTCGCCGTCAGACCGAGGACTTGGGTGATGATGCAGTCAAGGCAAGCGAGTATGGTATCAAGAACCTGAAGCGCGAGATTGTGAAACTGCCCGAGTGGACCAAGGACGAGTCGGACCTCTACGATGATAACGTGAGCACTATGTGGTCGCAGATCTGCAATCAGTTCATTCGTTACAACAACCATGTCATTGGCAATATCGGTGGAACCTTGATGAACTACAAGACCGCTGATGAACCTGGTGACGTCTATGCTCCCCAGCCACGTGCCAAGCAGTTGGCTGCACTCGAGTACGTTAAGCGCAACATCATCAACGAACCTACCTGGTTGCGCGATGTAAGCTATGCTAAACGCATTACTTCCGATCCTCAACAGCTCACCATCAGCATTGCCAACAACGCCGTAAGCAACTTGATGAATCGTGTCAACTATCTCAACGATACCTACACCGTAGAGGAGTATCTCAACGACCTTACCAAGATGATTGTACCCTCAACGGCCAAGCCCGACCGTTATCACGAGGCAATGCAGTCGGCTTATGTTGAGTCGCTTATCAGTATCTTCAAGACTACCGGTTCTACCACTCGACGTGCAGCTGCGCTATCTGTGCTCAAGCAACTTAAGACAAAGACCGCAGCCAGCACCGTTGCACACTTCCAGAACATGAACGACCTCATCAGTCGTGCGCTGGTAATAAAATAGTTCAGAGTTCAGAGTTCAGAGTTTAGAGTTTAGAGACTATACCCAACGTTCTGAACTTAGAGCTTAGAGTTTAGGGACTATAACCAATGCTCAGAGCTTAGAGACTCCATATCTGATTTACTTGAACACAAAGACGCAGAGTCTTTAATAGCCCATAGAGCCGAAAAGACTATCTTTGCGTTGAATTACAAGCAACAGGGCTGAACTCAGAACTCAGAGTTTAACGTCAGTTGAGCGGTTACAGATTTGCTATTGCAAACTGCATACGACGCAACACCTCATCCTTGCCCAGGAATGCAGCCAACTCATACATATCAGGACCCTGGCCAGCACCAACGAGGCACACACGCCAAGCGTTCCAGGGACGCAACTGCTCTGCCTCAACCCAAGGATCGATTTCTGCCTTCAAGCCTTCTGCAGAGAAGTCTGCCACCTGAGCCAGACGGTCTGCAAAGCGACTCATCTCACCAGCGGTCTCTTCCTTCCAATTCTTCTTGATAAACTTATCCTCCTTGTCAAACTCTGTGGGAGCCACAAAGAAGAACTTGGTGAGAGGCCAAAGGTCGGAAGCAAAACTAATATTGCGCTTCTTCTTGTTGCCCTGTCCGTCAACATACTCTATTACCTTGGTCTTCATCATGCGTACCACCTCTGCCATCTGCTCGGTAGTTGCCTCGATGCCCTGCTCTGCCAATACCTTTCCGTAGGCAGGAGCCCAAGCCTCATCAGGTTGCTGGATGAGATACTGGTGGTTGAACCAAGCTGCCTTGACATAGTCAAACTTGGCACCATTCTTGGAACACTTTGAAAGGTCGAAATACTGTACCAACTCATCCAATGTCATCATCTCATCGTGTGCTTCACCAGGATTCCATCCCAACAAAGCCAGGAAGTTAACAACGGCCTGAGGCAAGTATCCTTTCTCGCGGTATCCGCTTGAAATCTCACCACTCTTGGGATCATGCCACTCGAGAGGGAATACAGGGAAACCCAACTTGTCACCGTCACGCTTTGACAACTTGCCATTGCCTATAGGTTTCAGCAACAAGGGAAGATGTGCGAAACGGGGCATGGTGTCTGCCCAATCGAAAGCTTCGTAAAGCAATACATGAAGAGGTGCGCTGGGCAACCACTCCTCACCGCGGATAACGTGGGTAACCTCCATCAGATGGTCATCAACAATGTTAGCGAGGTGATAAGTAGGCAACTCATCTGCACTCTTATAAAGTACCTTATCGTCAAGGATACTGCTGTTGATGACAACCTTACCACGAATGATGTCGTCAACCTCTACATCACGACCGGGTTCAATCTTGAAACGCACCACATACTGATGTCCGCCAGCAATCAATGCATCGACTTCCTCCTTTGAAAGAGTCAATGAGTTGCGCATCTGCAAACGAGTGCTGGCATCATACTGGAAGTTCTCTACAGCGGCACGCTTGGCATCCAGCTCCTCAGGAGTATCGAACGCAATATATGCCTTGCCGTTGTCAAGCAGAACCTGCACATACTTCTTGTAGATGTCGCGACGCTCACTCTGACGATAGGGACCATGCTCACCGCCGAAGCTTACGCCTTCATCAAACTGGATGCCCAGCCACTTGAAACTTTCGATAATATACTCCTCTGCTCCGGGCACAAAACGGGTAGAGTCGGTATCCTCTATACGGAAGATTAAATCGCCACCATGCTGGCGCGCAAAAAGGTAGTTATAAAGAGCCGTTCTGACACCACCGATATGAAGAGGACCGGTAGGACTTGGAGCAAAACGAACTCGCACTTTCTTGTCTGACATAACGATATTTACATTATTTTCTGCAAAATTACGACTTTTTTTCGTAATATTATGTATATTTTTCGTATTTTCGCATCGAAATAAACTTTTAGCAAATGAATCGCTATAATCATCCGAAAAATCTCACTTCGCGCGACATTATGTTTCGCATACTCGTTGTAGCATTAGGTATCGTGCTATTGTGTATCTTCTGTCCCCGTGAAACCACCACCCAGTTGCACTACAGGCTGGGCGAACCCTGGGATGGACAGGAACTCATTGCAAAGGATAGTTTTGACATATACAAGAGCGATCTGGAACTTGCCAGGGAGCGCGACAGCATGCGCCGATACTACGAGCCTTATTACGAGAAGAGAGTCGACGTGTCGGAGAAGCAGATTCAGCGTTTCCTGCACGAATTGGACTCTGTTGCCGATGCCGACATGATTTCAAGAACCTTGGGACATATTGCCGTCAACAAACTCAAAGACGCCTACGAACAAGGAATCCTGCCCGATAGCAGTTATGCCAATCTGCAGAACAACAGCATTAACCGTGTGCATATCTTTACGCTTAACGAAAGTGAGAATGCCACCACCGACAAACTGAAATCGCAAAAGATGGTCTATAGCGAGATCATGACGGAGAATGAGACCCTGCACAACATGTTGCTCAAGATCAAGGTCAACCATTTCATCCAGCCTAATCTCATCTATGATGCAACCAAGAGCATCAACCAGCAAAACGAGATTGACCAACTTGTGACCATCTTTGCCGGTCGCGTGCAGGCAGGCGAGAAGATCGTAGACAAGGGACAGATTGTGACACAAGCCATCCTCGACAAACTGATGTCGTACGAGAAGCACGAGATGGAGCGCCACAAGACACCCGGCGAATTATGGAGTCAGTTGGGCGGTCAGGTACTCTACATCACGCTGATGATGGTATGCCTCTTCTTCTTCTTCAGTCAGTTCCGAAATGACTACACCCATAGTCTAAAGCACAGTCTGCTCATTTGGTTGTTGGTACTCATCTTCCCCATCATAACCTATATCCTGACGGCACACGAATGGGCAAGTCCCTATGTCGTCCCGTTCTGTATCCTGCCCATTTTCATACGAGTCTTCATGGATTCGCGTACCGCGTTCATCACGCACTTGGTTTGTATCATGCTGAGCGCTATTGCCATCGACAAGCCTTTTGAATTCGTCACCGTGCAAATGCTGGCAGGATTGATTGCCATCTATTCGCTCAAGCAACTGCAACAACGCTCCGAAGTCTTCATTGCCGTGGTGTATGTGATTCTCATCTCCGAACTGGCCTATTTCTGTTTGGACCTTGTACACATGAATTTCTTCAATTCGCAAGGAGTAGACGGAAGCGTATACATCTACATCGCCACCAACGGAGGTTTGCTGTTGCTATCCTACCCCCTTCTCTTCCCCATCGAGAAAGTCTTCAAGTTCACCTCTACGGTGACATTGGTAGAATTGTCAAACATCAACAACGATGTGCTTCGTCGCCTGTCAGAAGAGGCACCCGGCACCTTCCAGCACTCGATGCAGGTTGCCAACCTGTCGGCGGAGGTTGCCAACAAGTTAGGTGCCAATGCACAGTTGGTACGAACCGGTGCCCTTTACCATGACATTGGCAAGTTGAAGGAACCCGTTAACTTCACCGAGAACCAGAACGGATACAACCCCCATAACAATCTGCCGTTCGAGGATAGTGCCCAGATTATCATCCAGCACGTCAAGTATGGTTTGGAACTTGCCAACAAGTACCGTCTGCCCCAGAGTGTAAAGGCTTTCATTGCCTCACATCACGGACGAAGCAAGGCGAAGTTCTTCTACGTGTCATATGTGAACCAGAATCCCGACAAGGAAGTGAACGATGAGATTTTCACCTATCCCGGTCCCAATCCCTCATCGCTGGAGGAGGCCATCTTGATGATGGCAGACTCTATCGAAGCCGCTTCACGAAGCCTGAAGGAATACACCGAGGAGAGTGTCAGCAACCTGGTAGACCGCATCATCGACACGCAAGTCAAAGAGGGATACTTCAACCATTGTCCCATCACCTTTGAGAACATCGAAACTTGCAAGAAGGTCTTCAAGAATAAGTTAAAAAGCATCTACCACACCCGCATCAGTTACCCTGAATTGAAAAAGAGCGTAACGGAAGAGACACACAAACCTGTGTCGAATGCTGTAGTAGATAAAATCCTGGAGAACGTTCAGGCAGGGCAGGCAACGGAAAAACCTGCTCCCAACAAAGACGAGTTCAATCCACTTCAAAGTAGATAACCGCAGCCTTGTACTTATCTTGTGCAAGGTAGTATTGGTGTGCCTGACGAAGACGGTTGCGCACCTCCTGCATATTGGCACTAAGCTCAACTTTCAAAACAATCTTACGGATAAAAAGGTTCTGGATACGCGCCACGGGTGGCGTATCCGGACCTAATACTCTTTCTCCGAAAACCTTTCTCAGTAGCATCGCCATCTCATAAGCCAATCCGTTGAGCGTTGACTCGTAACGATGCTTCATATAGATGCTGACCAATCGGCACATGGGCGGATAGTGGAACATTCGGCGTTCCTCCATCTGGTCGTTATAGAGTGAGGCATAGTCGTTGTCTACCACCTGCTTGACGACGGGCAAGTCGGGTGTCTTGGTCTGCAGAATAACACGTCCCTGCTTGTTGCGACGGCCGGCACGGCCAGCCACCTGCGACATCATCTGGAAAGCATGCTCATAACTGCGGAAGTCGGGCATATTGAGCATGGTATCCGCATTCATAATGCCAACCACGCTCACGTGGTCAAAATCCAAACCTTTTGTCACCATCTGTGTTCCCACCAGAATGTCGGTCTTGCCATGCTGGAAGTTCGACAATATCTGCTCGTATCCCTGACGGCTACGTGTTGTGTCAAGGTCCATGCGCGCCACCGATGCCTCCGGGAAGATCTGCTTTATCGTATCTTCGATGCGTTCCGTACCGAATCCCACATTATCCAATTGCTCACATTCGCAGTTGGGACATTTGGTAGGTATCATCGTCGTGTAGCCACAATAGTGGCAAGTTACCTGATTCAATCGTTTGTGGAAGGTCAGGCTTACATCGCAATGCGGGCAACGGGGCACCCATCCACAAGTATGGCATTCTATCGTTGGCGCATATCCACGTCGGTTTTGGAAGAGAATGACCTGCTCCTTGTTGTCAAGAGCATTCTTCATCTCATCCAACAACACGGAAGTGAATGGACCCGTCATCATTTTCTTACGACGTTCCTCTGCCATGTTGACCACTTGGATTTCGGGCATCATTACCTGCTGATAGCGTTCAAAGAGTTCCACCAAACCATACTTGCCATTCTTGCAGTTATAGTACGTCTCGAGCGAGGGCGTTGCCGTTCCCAGCAACGTCTTGGCACCTGCCATGTACGCCAGCATCAATGCCACATTGCGTCCATGATAGCGGGGTGCTGGGTCTTGTTGCTTGAAACTGGTTTCATGTTCCTCATCCACTATCACCAGACCCAATTTCTGAAAGGGAAGGAATACAGACGAACGTACACCCACGATGATTTCGTAGGGAGACTTAGATAGTTGCTTCTGCCAGATTTCCACTCGCTCTGCATCCGAGTACTTGGAATGATACACGCCTAACCTGCCACCGAAGACACGCTTCAAACGGTTGACAAGCTGTGTGGTCAGCACAATTTCGGGGAGCAGATACAGCACTTGCTTCTTCTGCTCCAGTGCCTGATGAATAAGATGTATGTAGACTTCTGTCTTTCCGCTTGATGTTACACCATGAAGCAGACAGACATTGTGACTCTCGAACTGTTTGTTTATATTGTCCAACGCAAACTGTTGGGCAGGACTGAGCATGTGAAGCACCATTTCGGTGGGCATCTCATCATGCTCCAATCGGTCCACTTGCTTGTCGTAAGATTCCAGTATACCCTTCTCAGCAAGGGCATTATAAATGGTGGTATTGCAGTCTGCTTGCTTGAGCAGTTCCAGTTTCTCTACTTCGAGCAGAAGAGAAGGATTCTTCAACGTGAGCGAAGCTGCAGCCTTGCTCATGTCCAGGTACTTCATCAACAAGGCAACCTGCTTTGGCGAGCGTTTCAGTTCAACTAATACACTCACTATCTTCGACTCGTCAAAGTATGCCTCGGTGAGTCGCACGCATTGCACAAGCTTGGGTTTGTAACTGCTCTCCTCATCTTGCTCTTTCAATCCACTGGGAAGGGCCGCCTTATAAACCGTACCAATAGGACAGAGGTAGAACTCTGCCATCCATTGCCATAGTTTCAACTGGGAAGGAAGCAAGATGGGATCGTCTTCCAGCAGAGCAATCGCTTCCTTGATTTGGTAACCGCCCTGTGGTTTTTCATCGTGCACACGTTGCACGATGGCTGAATAGCTTTTCTTGGCGCCAAAGGGAACCGTAAGACGACATCCTACCTGCACCTTGTACTTCAGATGGGCGGGCAAGGCGTACGTGAAAGTACCTTCCAGAGGAAGGGGAAGGATGACGTCAACGTAGTTCATGAAAAACTATCTCCTCTGACGACGGGCAGTAGAACGGGGTGCAGAACCAGCTTCTTCTGTTGATTCCGACTTGCTATTGGTGCGACGGGTACGAGAAGCCTTACGCTCGGCAGCTACGGCTGCCTTCTGCGCTTTCTTCTCCTCCTTGCTGTTTACCGCCTGCTGGTTGTCAACCGAGTCAGTCTTCTCAACATGACCCCACAAATGCTCTTCAAAGTCAACCAACTGCTTATCGATGCGTTTCTGCTCCTTGACAACGGCAGAATCGGTCTTGCAATACTCCTTGATGGTCTTGCCCTGCATATTGTTGGTCTTGTAGATCTTACCATCATAATGATTCAGGGTAAAATAATCATCGGCAGTCATATTGGTCACATTGTTGAGGTCGCTTGCCATAACGGGCAACTTAGCCAGATAGGGAGCAATGTCGTCGTATTTCAGCCAGAAAAGGGCAATGAGATTTGAATAATCGTCAGAATCCTCCTCATCACCAAAACCGCCTCCCTCTACCATAATGGGGCAGATGGCAGTCACCTTGGTATGGGTAGTTCCCGTGCGCTGGTCAAGATAACTGCTCTCCCTGATGTAATAGCGCTTTACAAACGCGCTGGGGATATCAGCATCCTCTACCGTTATCTTCTTGTTTTGCCTATCCGTCTTGTAGTCAATATTTCTATCCTTCAGCAATTCCTCGATGTCAATCTCGTCCTTTGCCTCAAACGACTCAACACCAGTTACCACGTTGTACTGGTACGCCTTGACACGTCCCGTAATAATCAGACGGAACAGATAGGTGAACAGATTGCACTGGTTGTCGATTGGAGTCACAGGATAATACAACGGAGCATTCTTATCCTTTGTCAGGTCGAGTTCGCGATACATATCACGTCGCCAAACCACATCCTCGGGCATAGCATCGCTGGTAGGAAATGATATCGAGAAACGGTCGCTTGCCTGAACGGCTTTCTGCTGTCCTCGCTGGGCAGCCTCGTTGGATGTGGTGGTTCTACGCTTGGCAGGTTGAGCCATCACAGACATCGAGAATACACTCAGCAATATGAATATAAGACCTTTTTTCATAAATTCATTGATTAATTTATTTTCAACTCCATTGCGCCCTTCAACGTACGCTCTGCGCCAGTTTTATCCTTGGCCTTGATTTTGGTAATGAAGAAACGCTTGCCTCGAGAGAGCTGACGCATAATGCTCTTTTGTTGCTCGGTAAAGGCAGAACTCGTGGATACTTTCTCTACGCTCACACCAGTGTTGTCGAAGAACACGCATGTGAAACCGGTTACCTGGAAAGGTACGTTCAGCAAACCGTCATCGATACCGGCATGCAGATGCTCAGTTGCCATCAAGGTGCTCTTGCTGATGTTACCTCCGAAGAAGTGGTCGTCACCATCAATGATGTAAGCCGTTGGATCGGGCAACTTGCGCACGCGGAACTTGAACTGTCCCATCTGCTGGGCACGGCCTTCGAGCTGGGCAGTAACCGTAAACACAGCATCGGTTCCCGCGCTGGTAGGTTCAGCAATGTACTTGCCTTCACCCTTGGATATGAGTTTGCCACCCGTCATGGTCAGACTGACCTTACCGTTGGGAATACCGGGCACGCTGACGCTCATGGGGTTCTCATAACCTGCATAAAGCACGTTCATGATGTCGGCACTTACCGTAGCACTGGGAGCCACAACCGTATATTGCTGTTCGAAGTCACGCTTTACCTTCTCGCCACTTCCGTTGATCATCTCAATGAAACCCTTCAGGGTGAACTCACCGGTACTTCCGCACACGGTTTCGTACACACCGTTCTCGCTCTTGAACTCCTTACCACCAATAAAGATGGTAGGACGGTTCGTGGTATCGACTGCCGCCATGATAATCTGAGCGCTGAAACGTCCTCCCTGCACCACCGTTTGCGACTTGGGAATAACGTAGGCATTCAGTTCGTTCACACGGATATCCTTGACGTCGATATTGCTGACCAGCTTATGCAACACCTCACCCTCGGCATAGCGAACGTCGTTCTGCAACTTTGTCAGCAAGGTTACGGCAGCACTGGTAGGCATGGTTTCAAACATATACTCCTGCCAGTTCTTGTTCAGTTCGATGCCCTTCTTGGGAACCTCTGTGGTAAGGTTGCTCTCGATGATCTTCTTTTGCTGAGGGTCATTCACCATCTTGAGAATATCCTCACGATAACTGTTGATTGCGTCGTAGAGTTCCTTGCCTCGTCCCGTTCCGGGAGCCAGCATGATGGAAGTAGCCGCTTCAAGGTCCTCGCGGTTGCGGATGTCGTGTACATCGCCATCCTCACCATCACTCTTCTTGACGATAGCCACCTTCAGTTCCTCGGCCAGGTTGAAGAGTTTGTCGCTGATCTGGCGCACATACTGTGCCTTGTCATACCACTCCTTTACCTTTGCGGGATTGCTCTTATACTGCTCTTCGAAGTTTTCGTAGATGCCCTGGTTCACCTCATTGGCGTTTTCGGTGGAACGGTTCAGACTCTCGTCAACGAGCGAGAAACCATTCAGCACGTCGCTACTGACGTTGAGCGCCAGCATCGCCATCAGAACCACATACATCAGATTAATCATCTTTTGACGTGGGCTAACCTTCTTCTTCTTTACTGCCATATATTTATTATTGTCAAAAGTACTGGGTTAAAAGTCAATAAGTCAACGAGTCAATAAGTCAACGAGACAACAAGTTCTGTAAGTCAACGAGACAACAAGTCAATAAGTTCTGTAAGTCACAGGCTCCCTCCCTATACATTTCGTCAAAGAACAAAAGTAGAGGGCGGGCGGAGAGTCTACAAGACATTGAGTTATCGAATTGCCGGAAGACCGTACCGACTCATCAGACATCAATTTATCGACCTAACAATCCCCATCCGTTTTCAACTTTCAATTCTGCACAGGAGGCATGCCTGCTGCACCACCCATATTCACGGTCAGAGCTGCAATCATGCGTGAGTACACACTATTGAGTTCTTCTATCTGCTTAGCCATGCGCTTGGTCTGTTCATCAATCTGCTCGATGGTCGACACCTGCTTGCTGATGGTCTTAAGCTGCATCTCGTACACCTTGCAAATACCGGTAATCGTACGATTGAGATTCTCCATCTCCTCGCTGTCGGTACTCATCTTGTCGGCCTGAACCTTTACGCGACCCAGCGTCTCGGTGAGTTCCACCAACTCCTCGGCATAGTTCTTGACTGCCTCTTCGATGCTGGCTGGGTCGGTTGCCTTGATAGCGGCCACGCTGATGCCTGCACCTGCGCCACCCTGCAACTGGCTCAATGCCAACTGCGCCTCTGCTGCAGCCTGTCCGGCAGCAGCCAGGTTTGCAGCGGCAGCACTCAAACCGGTGCCTGCTGCAATAGCATCAGGATCAAGGTTAGCGGGCTGACCAGAAACGGGAGTTTCACCACTTACAACAGGACCACCCGTTACAACAGGACCGCCTGTAACCACGGGACCACCTGTTACGACAGGACCACCTGCCCAAACGGGACCGCTGGTCACTACGGGCGAACCGGTATAAACAACACCAGGCTGGCTACCGCCAATCACTACAGGGCCGCTCTGCACCACACCTTCGGCGGGAACCATATTCTCGTCACCCTCTACGGGAGTACCTGTTACGATGGGACTGCCCGTCACGATGGGACCACCCATTACAGGTGTGCCAACCACACCGTTTACAACCACACCACCCTGCTGGTTCTGAGCAGCCTGCTCGGCCTCCGTGGGTTTCTCCGTGACACGCTCAAAGGCGGCAATGAAGAACACGAACACCTCAGTACCCATACCAACGAAAAGCATCAGGTTCGCTCCGGGAATGTGAGTCAGTTTAAACAAAGTACCCAAGATAACCACCGCAGCACCCCAGCTGTAGGCATACTGCATAAAGGTTTGTCCAGCAAAAGTGTCCATCCACTTTTGTATGCGGGCTATAGGATTCAATTTACTTGCCATATCGTTTTTCTTTAGAAGTTATAGGAAAGTCAAAAGTAAGTTATTGGTGAAGTTACCTTCTCGTCTTACGTGCGCTGGCACCAGCACCACCGCCACTGCTTCTCGGAGCCTTGGCTCTCGAACCCTTTGCAACGGCTCTTGAGTCTGCCTTATTGTTATCGGTCACCATGCTGCGAACGCAACGGAAACCAATGTACGAGCGGGGCTGGTTCTGGTATTCGTAACTACGCCAAGCAGAGAGAATCATGCTCTCGGGGTCCTTCCACGAACCACCACGAACCGACTTCTTCTTCAGTCTGTAGGGGTCCTCCTTGGCGGCATTGTACTTCAGCTCGGGGTTCATGTCGCTCATGCTCTCCACACCTGCCTCAGTATATACGGTACTGGTCCACTCGGCCACGTTTCCGGCCATGTCGTACAAACCGTTTGAGTTGGCGCTGAAGATACCACAACGCGAGGTAATCAGACTACCATCCTTGGTATAGTTACCACGATCGGGCTTGAAGTTGGCATAGAAGCAACCCTTGTCACTCTTCACGTCCTGACTCTCCCAGGGGAAGGGATTACCCTCCTTGCCACGGGCTGCAAACTCCCACTCCACCTCAGTCGGCAGACGATAGCGCTGGATGTTCTTGGCAGCATCGCCCAAACCCTTGAGCAGGAAGTTGGTACGCCAAACGCAGAAGGCATTGGCCTGCTCCCAAGTGACACCTACCACAGGATAGTCGTCATAGACGGGATTCGAGAAATAGAGTTTCATATAACGCTCGTTGTCAGCATTGCGGAAGTCGTTCACCCAGCAAGTAGTGTCGGGGAAGATGTTGACAATGTACGTATTCAGGAAGTCATAAGGACCCGTCAGAGGACGTGTGATGGTTTGACGCACAATCTTGCCATCATCATCAATCCATGCCGTATCCTTGCTAATCATGGGCACCTCATCGCTTACCGCATGATCGGTATTGAGGTCGCGCTCCTCGGGATTAAGACGATAGCGACGCTGAGCAGCAGCGGCATAGTCGTAGATTTCATAACGGTAGTTCATCTGTCTGGCATCCAGCATCTTGGTACCATCAATGGGATGGTACACATAGAGACTCTCAATGGCACGCTCCTCCTCCTCGTTGGGCTTGCGGGGCAGAGCCTTGTTCCAGTTCAGACGGGGAACAGGCAGGTCATTGCCATCCTTGTCCACCTCAATCTTGTAAGTCTCGTCACCACCATAGGCAGGGTCAGCCAAACGCTCGCGGATGATGCTGTCGCGCACCCAGTAGACAAACTGACGATACTTGGAGTTAGAAACTTCGTACTCGTCCATCCAGAATCCGTCAACAGAAATGTCACGGGTAGGCATCTGCAGACCCCACAACGAGTCGGCCTCCATACCCACCTTGAGCGAACCTTTGTGAACTGCCACCATGCCAAAAGGTGCAGGTTCGTTGAAGGCCTGGCCACGCGAGCCAGTCACCTCGCCTCCCGTAGCCATGGCTGAGGATTGCGAACCCATACAGGCCGTGAGCGCTACGCTCACCACCATGATGGCCATCATTACTATTGTCTTTATCTTCATAATCAAATTTATAGTATTCTTACACTCTGATGCTTATTCTTGCCCTTCTTGAAAAGGTTGAGGTCGGTACTGTAGCCCAGCACAATCTCATGTGTGCCTTGCAGGGCTCCCACACCTCCGGTGAACATCTCGTAACTGTAACCTATGTTGATACCCTGAAAGGTGGTACCGAAGAGGAGTCCCACTGAGGTCATCGGACTATAGGTCAAACCGCCATAAAACCTTATCTTCTCGCCGTTGTAGGCCAGACGGGCAGAGATGTCGCCTCGCCATGCCACCAAGTCGGTACGCAAGATACCGCTGGTGTAGAGCACATACTCCTTTTGGCGGAAATGGAACGTATAGCCTGCCGTGGCAAAGAGGTTGGGCGAATAGTCAATCTCGTTGACCTTGTCGTCGCCTAACATTACCTTGGGCGAGAGTACGTGCATGGCACTCAAACCCGCATACCACTTGTCCTTGTACGTGTAGCGGACTCCGGCATCAAGGTCGAAAGCCGTACCGTCTACCTGCCCCGACGCAAACACGGGGTCGCCCGAGTCAGAGACATCTACCTTCGAACCATCAAAGTCCTCCGTCAGCAATGCCGGACGGAAACCAAAGCTGAGGCGCCCGCCCTTGAAAGGCTGATGATATGCGTATTGCAAATAAATCTTTTTGTGTGTGAAGAGGCCAATAGCATCATTCACGAAACCAACGCCAGCTCCATGGCGCGGACCGAGGAAATAGACAGGCAAGTCAACACCCACCAACATGGTGGCTGGGGCATGCTCGTACCCCATCATCTGCATCGAATAGGCTCCTTGCAGGGTAAGTTTGCCGTCAAGACCACTTGAGGCAGGGTTGTAGAAACTTTGAAGCGCCCAATAGTTGGTGAACGCCACATCCGACTGCGCCTTCATGCCGAAAGCTGCCAGCCAAGCCAGTCCTAACCACAGCAGTCTTTTCATCAGTACGTATTATAACGCAAAGGATGGCCTTTTTATTGTGCCACCCTCCACATTTTAATCTTTTTTCTGCTTTCTTAGTACTCGTCCTCGTTGAACAAGAAGTCCTCCTTGGTAGGATAATCAGGCCAAACATCCTCGATGGTCTCGTAGATGTCGCCCTCATCCTCAATTTCCTGCAGGTTCTCAATTACCTCCATAGGGCAACCCGAACGCATTGCATAATCAATCAACTCATCCTTGGTTGCAGGCCAGGGAGCATCCTCAAGCTTAGACGCCAATTCCAATGTCCAATACATAGTGATATAAATTAGGTTAACAAGTTATCTGTTTTTGATCAAGTTATCTCTCTTTTGATTAAACGGGCGCAAATATACACATATTTTATAATAAAACCAAATTATGCGTCTACTTTTTTCAGAAATTCACCACATAATCCATCTTGTTCAGTTTCAGTCCTTGCATCACGATGCCCACGTCATAAAGGTCGAAAGACAAGGTGGTTCGTGGATCCTTGATGACCTTTTGCCATAGCGAAAGATTCTTACGTAGATTATCCACTACCATCACCTTTGCCTGTGGCAAAGCATTTGCATCATCAACACCCTTCGAAAGATATATGAAATCCACTCCTTCCTGTATGTCAACGACATCAGTCTCCCACTCTGCCTTGGGAACTGCCATTTTCATATAGGTCAATGCCAAAGCATCGTCTCCCAGGAACAGGGAACGTTTTGCTTCCGAGAAATTGACAACCCGGAACAGCAACCTCAGCAGTTTACGCGGTCGCATACGGAACGTATTGATGTACCATGGCAACAAACCATCCAGTTCCTTATAGGCATAATACTGTCCGCGCTCGTAGATGACCTGCGTGATGAAATCAAAGGCAAAGGGCGAATGCACGCCATACCCGCAACGCTTCCTGAAGCGCTTGAGCCAAATCCAAGGAGAGAGAAATAGCGGTTGTGTCATTTATTCGAAACCATAAAACGTATACCTCTGTCGCGCCAAGCGGTCTTGCCCAGCGCTTAGGACTGATGGTCAACGGAGAAGGGGCAACACCCTCCCCAAGGAAGGTGACCGAAGGACAGAAGGAGCCCTCTCTTCACATTATAAAAGAGGTGTCACAGCGTGACGGAAAGAAATCAGTACCAGCAAAGTACGGACTCAGTACCGACTTGGTATTGGCTTCGCCTATCTGTAGCTCTCAATCGCCTTCTCACACTGCTCCTCCGAGGTGTACTTTTCGAGCAATGAGTTGCAGACCTCCATGATCTGGACACCCGTCATCACGCCCTTGGGCGAGTTGCGCTTTCGCACAATGGCAAAACCACCTTCACCCTCGGCTTTCATGCAGAGATAGCCCTCTTCATTTACCTTCAATTCAATGGCATCCAGCATACGGTCCAGCGAACTGCGGTCTACCGTGTCAAGCGTAAGGTTAGCATAGTCGCAAGTCACATTTCCGCCGACTACCTGACCGTTTTCATCCTTCTTGGCCAACTGCTTGCACACGATGAACTCCAGCACGTCGTCCTTCTTCCACTCATCATTATTTCCCAGGACTGCCTCTGCCAACTCGCACAACTTCGTCTGGCTGGTCAGCTGGAAATCATCCACAAAAATGTCGCTCACCAACCAACCGTCCTGCAAAACATAGCCCACCGAAGCCAGCGTGCCAAACGACACCACATAGGGCGCCACGATGGCATTGCTCGCCAACATGGCCTCCTGCTTCGTCAAGTACACAGGTTGCTGGGAGAGATTGCAACCGACAAACATCGAGTAGTCCGACTGTCCGCCTTTCTTGCCCTGGAAGTTATCCTTCAAGGATGGTTTCAGACCGCCATACAATGCCACGATGTTCTGTTTTTTAGTTCGTTGCATCATCTGGCCACGCGTCTGAGGATTGCGAACACGATCTTGCTTTGCATACACAAACGTCTGACCGTTGTAACTTCTAAAAATGGAATTGCCTGCCAAACCCGACAAGGTTCCGTTGCTGTTCATTCTTGCCATAATCAATCGTTCGAGGTGACTCTAATGTTCCTCCGACGCAAAATTAATGAAATCCCATTAAAATACCAAGTAAATTACAATATTTTTTAGAAATCATTGGACTTTAATTGGAGTTTAATTGGAATTTGATTGGAGTCAAGGTGCAAGCTCCTCGCAAAAAGCACACAGTTTCAGGACTGTATTTCGGATCTGAAATCTGGCATTTCTCATGTTCCGCACAAAAGCAGAAACAACTGAGCACGAGGGGAAAACGCGCAAAACAAAGCAACGAAAAACGCAAGAACACGCATAATTAGGCAATTAACTAATAAAATAAGGTATAAACAGACCAAAAATATGACCAAAGATTTGGTTAGTTGACAAGGAAATCGTATTTTTGCAAGAAACTAATACGTGAAATTTTCAACTAATTAAATATTTACTTACCTAAATCCAAAACGTTATGAAGAAATTTACTTCTTTATTGACAATGTTGCTATTGTGCCTATGTAGCACGACAGCATGGGCAGACGAAGAGATGATTGTGCTCGACAAAGAGACCAATCTGATTGAAGATGCCAGTCAGATTTCATCGCCCATGACAGAGCCCAGCGAGGGTTCCATCGAGGCAATGATTGACGGTAATGCCGATTCATTCTGGCATTCAAAGTGGAGCGGTGGCCGTAATCCCGGTCACGGAGTGGACTACTTCCAGGTGAAGGTAGATGAAATGACCGAGTATTTCGGTTTCACCTTTACCCGTCGCAACAACAACGGCAACCAGATTACACAGTGGAGCGTGTATGGCGTTCCCGCAGACAAACTGGACGCAGAGAAAAGCGAATGCGAACTGTTGGCAGAGGTTGAGACTCCTTGCAGCAACTACACCGAGACCCTGAGTTCACAGGTAATCGAGAGCAAGGGCTACACAGTTATCCGCTTCTACGAGGAGAACACGACCGGCGATGCAGGTTTCTTCCACGTAGCAGAGTTCGCCATCAATCCCGGCATGGTTATCGAGGCAAGAGACGCCATCATGGAGGAACTCACCGCAACCTACGCTCAGATAAGCGAGGTTATCGAGAGCATGGTGGCTGGTACACGTCCTACACAGTATGACGAGGCTGCATTGGCAGCACTTCAGGCAGCCTACAACGCTGCTGCCGTCATCGACGAGCCCGAGGCAGAGGAACTGACCACCGACCAGCTCAAGAAACTCAACAGCGACTTGCTGGAGGCCTATAAGGCAGTTCAGGCAACACGCGTTCCCTACGCAATGGACATCAAGCCCGGTTACTACTACCTGCGTGCAGGTTTGGGTTACTACACCGAAGAGACAACCGAGGACACCGAAGATCCCGAGACTGGCGAGACCATTCCCGGCGAGAGCATCAGAACCTACCACGTAAAGGGTATGTATGCTGACGACACCAAGGCTATGTGGGGCGACCTGGACAAGGAGAGCGTCAAGTTCCTTTGGAAGATTGATGCCGTAGCCGACACCACTAAGTGCTACACCCTGACCAACATGGCCAAGAAATATCAGCCCACCGCTACCATCGGTACCTTGGGTGCAGAAGGCAAGCCCGTCAGCTTCGACTATGCCGGCGAGAGCGAGAGCGACAACTTCCAAGAGGGTCTTGTAGAGTACTACAACATCCGTCTTACTACTGCTAAGGAGCGCGAGGGTGCTACCTATATTCATCAGAACAATCACGCTAGCGGTGCCGGCAAGGGCAGCAACATCGTAGGCTGGTACAACACCTTCGATGCAGAACTCGAAAAGGCAAACGGTAGCGAGTGGGTACTCATCCCCGTTGACGAGGAGACTGCCAAGAAGATCATCGAGGGTCCTGCTACCCAGATTGCCAACATGATTGAGGAGGCACAGAAGATCAGCGAGAATGCTCCCGAAGAGTTCAAGATTGCCAAGGACATCCACACCGACCTCAACCTGGAGAAGGGTCTTATCACCGACGCCAGCCAGTTCAGCAGTCCCTGGACCCAGAGCAAGTTTGGTGCTCCCGACGGTGGAGAGTTGGAGGATGGCGTACTTATCGACAACGACCCCAACACCTACTGGCACAGCAAGTGGGCAGCAGGCGGTACAGAGCATGGTGTGCAGTACCTGCAGATCAGCGACATTGATACCAGCATCGACGGTGTAGCCTTCCAGATGGTTCGCCGCAAGAACAATTCAGACCACCTCTCTAAGCTCAGCGTATATGGTGTGACTCCCGCTCAGGCTGACGATGAGGAGAACAAGGACGAGCTCGAGTTGCTCGCTACTTTGATTCTCGGCAACACCTCTTCTGGTGCTACCGCTATCACCGAGCCTTTCGAGACCAAGGGCTACTCTATCATCCGTATCTACGAGGAAGAGACCTTCCAGTGCACAACCTCTGGTTGCTGGCATGCTGCCGAAATCCAGCTCTATCCCGCTAAGATGGGTCAGTACTGGAAGGATGGCGTATCACAGTACGACGCCAACAAGGCACTTGCAGAGGCATTGCAGAGCGCTATCGACGCATGGACTGCCAAGGAGTATGTTGCTGACGCTATCAACAGTCCCGAGGACAAGCCTTTTGCTGACGACTACAAGAAGGTAATTGATGCTTACAACGCTTGGAAGGCTGTATACGTTGATCCTACCGACCTCCGTGCTGCCGTTGAGGCTGCAGGCAAGGCTGCAGCAGGTGCCAACACTGCTATCGGAAACAACCCCGGTCAGTTCAAGAGTGCTGACATTGAGGCTGTCAACAGCAAGATTGCCGCTGCGAACGATTATGACAAGGCTGGTAAGTACACTCCCGAGAAGTCACAGGAGATCATCGACGGTTTGGCTGTTGCCAACATCATGGCAAAGGCCAACCCCATCCAGACCGGCAAGTGGTACAGCATCCGCTTCGGTACCGAGCAAGAGTATGAGGCTGCTGGTTGGGACAAGAGTCCTGTGAAGGAAGTCATGAACGAGACTGCTAACGTAGAGGTTAGCCACGCATTGTATGGCAAGGTAATTGCCGTAGCAAAGCATGTCAACCAGACCATCGAGTATACCAATGGTGAGGGTGAGACCGTCAAGGACACCCAGTACAATGTAGAAGAGTGGAACGCAGAGGACGCATCGCTCAACGCTGGCGTTGCCTTTATCAGCACAGACGAGTTGACCAACAACGACGCAGCCTTGTGGCAGTTCATCGCTATTGGCGATACCGCTTATGTACTGCAGAACAAGGCTACCGGCCTCTACCTGCGTGCCAACGGTGCTGCTGGCGCTACCCGCCTGAGCGTTCAGCCTACCACCTTCAATACCAGCGCAGTAGGTTATGGCAAGAGCCCCATCAAGGCATACGCTTTGACCGGTGAGGACAACACTTACCTGCATACTGAGCGTGCTACCAACAACCTCGTAACCTGGAACGCTTACACCGTCGACAGCAACTCGGCACTCTACATCGAGGAGAAGGGCGACGTTACCGAGCAGCCCAGCAACGAGTTCACCATGAGCGTATGGCCCGGTCAGATTAAGACCATGTGCTACCCCACCTCACTCGAGGCTAAGGATGGCCAGTTCTACAAGGCAGAAATCAACGGAACCGTTGTTACCCTGAGTCCCATTGCTGGCAATAAGGCCAATGCAGGTCAGCCCGTGGTTTACATCAAGGGCAGTGCAGAGGACTACAAGCCTCTCCAGGACGACAAGGAGAAGGAAGGTTACAATGCTGACCTTTATGAGACTGCTACCCTTATCCACGGTACAGAGTTCGTAGCAGAAGCTGGCGTATTCGGTGCCTTGACCGGTAGCTTCAGCCAGATTACCATTGCCAAGGGTAACATCTGGGCATCAAACGAGGAGGCAGAGAAGGCTGGCTTCGAGATTACATCAAAGAGCAGTAATACCCTGGGCGCTAACACCGCTTATATCAACACAGAGGTTGAGGACGCAGAGATTACCATCGAGATCTCAGGCAATGAGGTTGACGGCATCAGCAGTGCTATTGCAACCGTCAGCAAGGTGGGTGGCATCTACACCATCGACGGCAAGTTCGTTGTCAACGGAAACATCAATTCTCTGAAGAATATGCCTAAAGGCATCTACGTAGTAAACGGTGTTAAGGTTGCAGTGAAGTAAGCAAAAAATGAGGAACAACGGAATAGTATAAACTATTTTATCCTCAATAGTCAAAAAAAAGTCCGAAGGTTTGCTCCTTCGGGCTTTTTTTTATAATTTTGTACGATTAATATTCTAAAAAGAAAGTCTGAAAACCACCAACGCTCACAAAAAACATAGAATACCATGATGAAGAGAGTCATTTTTTCGATTGCTAGCATGCTGATTTGTGCAGTAGCTTTCTGCGCTCAGTTTGAGTCGGGTAAATACTACCGTGTTTTGAATGCCAGTTACAACGGTTACGCTTTGGAGGAAGACTACCTTTCAAGCAATACCGTCTGCAAGGAAACCGGTTCGGCAACCGATTACCAGCAGATGTGGCTCTGGAACGGAAGCACCCTGCAGAATGTCTACACAGGTCACTACATCCAGCCCCAGGGCTCTACCAGTAGTATCTTCAAGACGGGCACCACAAGTTCTACCATCACGGTCACCAAAGGTGCCAATGGCACCTATAAACTGAAGTGCGGTGGCAACACCATGCATTGCGATGCCAGCAAGAATGTGGTGAAATGGGAACCCGAAGCAGATGCCAGCTACTGGAGTATCGAAGAAGTGAGCATCACGAAAGAGGAGGTGAGCGCTGCCAGAAAGGTCTTCAACGAATGGGAGAAAGGCGAAAACGAGTTTAAGTCGCAATTGTCGAAACTCCAGTCTGCCAAATACACGGCTCTCAGCACCTTCTTTACAGACAAGGCATGTACTGAACTGAAATCAGAATACAAGACCCAGAGCGACGAAGACCTCAAGCTTGCGGTTACCAAGGCTGGTCTGCCCGAGCAGATTGCTGATATTGCCGTCAAGGTGAAGAACGGTTGGAAAGACGAAACCGACGCATCGATGTCGGCAGAGTTCCGTGTGCAGAACTACGGTGCTTACGCCGCAGCAGGCATCTGGCGCTGGAACAGCAACGACGGCAAGGGACTCAATGCCAGTCAGATTAGCGACATGAACAACCCCACCGGCATCTACACAACCGGTCGCGACGTACTCTTCGTATTCGTGGAAGGCACCGTGCCTTCGGGATGCGAACTCCGTCTCAGTTCGGTTAGCGAAGGCATCAGCGGATTCGGTTACAACAACTACGACAACGGTACCGTACTGAAAGAGGGCATCAACATCATCGGCGCAGAGGTTGACCTTCGCGAGTACTGGGTGATGTACACCGTGACCAACAAGAACCTGAAGCCTGCCGACATGGACAAGATAAAGATTCACATTGAGGGAGGTCACGTCATGGGCTACGTCAACTACTACCCCAACGACGAGGAAAAGACCAATGCAGAATACAAGAGAATTCTGCTGGCAGCCAATGCCTCGGCCAATGCAAGCGGAGCAGACAAGTGCCGACTCCGCATGGCAACACGCGGTGAATACGGTTTGTTCTACTGGCAGATAATGTGCTACAACCTGATATGGAGCGACGGTAGTGCCAACCTGCTGAAGAACAAGGCATCGTGCACGTTCGAGGCGGAGAAGTTCAACAGCACCTACTACAAGAACGGTTACGGCTTCAAGATATGGAAGAGTATGAGATTCTACGACAACGTGCTACACCAGGAGTGGGCAACAATGGGTATACTGAAGGATGTTGCCGATGCTGACGCCAGCAATGCCGTGTACAACTGCTTCGGAGGCCAGGACCTCTACCCCACCTATTGCAACTGTCACGCCTACACCATCATGGGTACACAGGGCGGTAACCCACACTCATCAACAGGATACACACACATGCCCGGAGTTGGTGCGGTGGAGAGTTCGTACAACGGCGAGCGTGCCGACTTCGACGTTTGGTGCGTTGGTCACGAGAGCGGTCACAACAACCAGGGCGCCATCAACCTGCAGAGTTCTACCGAATCGAGCAACAACCTCTTCTCGAACATCATCACATATTACTACGGCTACCGCATGAGCCGTGGCGGTACCATCAGCGACAACGAGGCATACTTCCAGAATGGCACGCAGTTCTCTCTACGCGACATTGGTATGACCATGCGCATGTACTACCAGCTTTATCTCTACTACCACGTAGCAGGATACAAGAAGGACTTCTACCCCACCCTGTTCACGGAGTTGCGTGCCGATGCCATGAACCTGAACTCGGGCAAGGAGAGTTGGCTCAAGTTCTACCAGAAAGCTTGCCGTGCGGCAGGCGAAGACCTTACCGAGTTCTTCCGCTTCTGGGGCTTCTTCGAAGCATTCGACACCACCACATTCGGTGACTATACCAACCATACACTTAGTCTCAGCCAGGCCACCATTGACGAGGCAATTGCCGAGATTAAGGCAGAAGCCAAGGAGAAAGGCTGGCGCGAGAATCTTGAAATCATGTTTATCGACGACCGTTCGCAACTGCGCCCTCGTACCGACATCTGGGCAAGCAACGAGACCAATGCCAGCAAGCAGATGAAACCCGACAACAGCGGTACATGGAGAAGTCTGGAATACATGCTGAACTATACCGGCGAACTGGGCGACGTACTGACCTACACCCAGGACGCAGAGAAGGCCAGCTACAGCTTTACAGCCAGCGGATCGAAGATTCAGATGAACGGCAAGGGCGGTGTTGGTTTCCTCGTATGCGACAAGGAGGGCAACATCGTTGCACACAGCAACCACTATGCGTTCACGCTCCCCTCGCAGATTGCCACCAGTGCATTCACCATCAAGGCCATCAATGCTGATGGAACTATGGTTGAGGCAACCAACGAAACCGGTACAGAGCAATATCGTGAGGCACTGCAGAATGCCATCACCGAAGCCAACAAGATATTGGCATTGGTTGACGAAACCGGTACCAAGATGGGATTCTACAAACCCGAGCAGGTGAGCACACTCAAGCAGTTGGTTGAGGAAGGAAAGAGCATCCTGACAAGCAACGAGGAGAGTGCATACCTCAGCAAGTACAACGAAATAGCAGTGGAGACCAAGCGCATACTGGATGACGAAAACGTGCAGAAAGTGACCAACACCGGCATCTACCTCATCCAGAGCAACCGCAACAAGACACGCTATCTGGACGGTCAGGACAAACTGGTAGCAGTAACCACCAAGAACGAACAGCAACAGTGGGCATTCATTGCTACCAAAACTGCCGACACATACTACATCCAAAACATGAAGACACATTGCTTCATGGCTCCCGTTATCGACAGCAACAGTCAGAAACTCACGGGTTGGTCCGTCAGCAACGACAAACTCGAGGATGCAGGAACATTCACGTTGGAAGAGGCTGGTTCTGGTTCGTTCTACATCAAGACAAATGGCGTGGAGAAGGGCGACTACTACATGAACATTGACCCCAGCAACAACATGGCGGTATGGAGTGCCGATGACGGTTCGAAATGGAACATCATTCGCATCCAGGAGATTGAGGAGTTCACCGACAAGGATATGAAGACCTTGATGGCCAACACCAACAGCCTCATCAACGAAGTCTGCACTTACAGCGTCAAGAACGACCCCATTACCGTACAGAATACCAATGCCGACGCACCCTATTACATCTCGAGCAATGCTTCTGCTGGAATAGAGGATGCACATAGTCTTGACTACATGATTGACGGTAAGAGCAACACCTACTTCTCAACCATTGGTGCTACTGTCAAAGCCAAGCGCTTCGTAACCCTGACACTGGGCAAAGGCAACGAGTTGTCTGAAATGAGAATCTTCTACCGCACCGCCACAGGTATGCACAACTACAAGCCTACAGAGATTCTGGCAAGAGCAGGAGAAACGACGTCAGCACTCAAGAACATTGCAACACTCACAGGATTGCCCAGTTCGAAGACCGCAACAGAGACCTATACCAGTCCTGCACTGGTGGCAGAGACTCCTGCCAACGTTTGGCGCTTCGTCATCAACGCCACCAACAACGAGGACGCAGGCACGTATCCCGACTTCGCCTTGGCGGTAATGAAGTTCTACAATATTGCAACCATCATTGAGCTGAATGCCGGTTATGAGGCAGTAGACACTCAGCTCATCAAGAATGCGAAGAGTGAGAGCGAGAATGCTGATGAACTCTTGCAGACAAAGACGACTCCCCTCATCAACTATTATCAGTACAAGAGCCTGCTCAAGGCATACGAAGCATTGAAGGAAGCTTCCGAGGCAACCGGAATCGACTTTACCGAGGCAGAGCCTGTGCAAGACAATGCCAAGAGTGGCATCTACGACCTCAACGGACGCAGAGTGGAAAAGGTCACCAAGAGCGGTCTGTACATCATCAATGGCAAGAAGTTGATGGTAAAATAACAAAAACAAAGAATGAGTAAAAACAAAAACAAACAATCAACGGGAGGCAACCGCAGACAGGCGGTTGCCCCTTCGCATACCACAGCAAAAGGTGTTTTGGGGACAAAGGCATCCAACCAAGTCCCACCAAAGAAGCGCCGGACCATACTATTGCCCATACCTGTCATCGTTTTCCTGCTGATGTGGATATGGATTGCATGGTGGCAGGGCGATGTGTTCCGCATGGTTCGCGAGAACAGTTTCTTTGCTACGGACAGTACGCTGATGAACTACGAGATGTGCAAGCCATACGGAATGTTGTGGTGCTTCGGACGCATGCTACTCACCACCTTCCGCTACCCTTGGCTGGGAGGACTGTTGCTCTCGCTCATCATCACCGCAAGTTGCTGGCTTTTGGGATACGCTATGCGCCTGAAGGCAACATGGCGATGGATACAATACCTGCCCATAGGAGTCTTCACATGGATATTCACCTATAACGGACTCAACAACTATTATGAAGCGGAAAGCGGAAAAGTAATGGGCATTCCCGTCTGCATCCTGTTCATACTATGCGTTTGGGGCATCATCATACGCTCATTCAGCAGGAAACCATCGCCCGCAGTCATCCGACTGCCCAAGGACGAGACACCCTTGCAAAACCGAATGCAGTTGCTGATTGCCGTATTGGCCATTGCCATACCCATGGTGTATGGTCAGTATTCTCGTGCCTACGTACGACCCACAGCACAGATGCAGGTGGGTGTGATGAACCAGGACTGGCAACGTGTCATCGACGTGGCACACGACAATGCAGAGATCAGTACACGCCCAATGGCGGCCAACTATGCCATTGCCCTGGTGCAGACAGGACAGATTGCCGAGCACATGTTCGACATCCGATTGGACTACGATTCCATCTATACCTGCGGACTGAACGGTGAGGTGACCAGCAATGCCAACATGTATGAGATGGAGTGCAGTTACCATGCCGGAATGATGGCTACCGCCTATCATCTTGCCATGGAGTCAATGGCGATGGAGGGACCAACCATCCGCAACCTGAAGATATTGTGCAAGGCATCGCTCTTGCAGGGCGAATGGGCTGTTGCAGAAAAGTACCTGACCATCCTGGATAAGGTTCCTTTTGAAGGCGAGTTCGTAGAGAAGTACCGTCCTATGGTGGGCGATACCGCACGCATCAATGGTGACAGAGAGATGGCAATGGTAAGACTTACCGAACCCATCCGTGACGCGTTTGAGAACAACTACGTCAAACCCATCTTCCTGGGTTACAATGCCACAGTACTGGAGGCACGTAGCATGAACGCACTCTACAATTGCCTGATGGTTCACATCTACACCAAGACATTGGAACCCTTCCTCTACCGTACGCAACCTATGGCGGGAACAACGCCTCCTACCAGTTTTGCAGAAGCGCTCACCCTGATGTCGGGAAAGGATCCCAACATCCTAAAGGCATTTAATGGTCTCAACATGCATCGAGACCGTCTGCAGGCATTCTTCAGCGACACGCAACAGTACATGAGTTCGCCTGAGGAACGAGCCAAGCATGCAAAGGAACTCTTCCCCAAGTACAAAGGATACTATCCTTATTACTACTTCTTCGGCAACCTGAAAGCCACCAAGAAGAGTCCACAAAAGGAGAGTTCAAATGCAGGTGTGAATTAAAGCATTGCTCATAGTCACAAGTAGACATAGTGCATAGTGAAAATCTCACAATAATAAGTAGACATAGTGCATAGTACATAGTCACAAGCGGACAATTCCGCCATAGTGATAAGTGAACATAGCACATAGTGAAAATCTCACAGCAATAAGTGAACATGTGCATAGTGCATAGTATAGGGCATAGTATAGTGTTGTTTAGTGCATAGTGCAAAGGTCATAGTTCTAAATATATTATTCAAAGTTTGAAATTGAAAAAGTTATTTTATATTATAATAAGTGCAGTGTTGCTGAGTTGTTCAAAGACTGCAGTATTGCCCGGTTCGTTTAGCGAGCAGGACGTAGAGGCTGATATCTTTCCCGATTACAAGAACGTAACCGTTCCCTCCAACATTGCTCCTCTTAACTTTCAGGTAAAGGACACAGAGGCATCTGATTTTGTCGTAGAACTTAAAGGTGACAAAGGAGAGGCAGTTCTTGTTGCTTCTGCAGACGAGGGCGTTATCGAGATTGACACCACGGCATGGCGCCAGTTACTGACGAGCAACAAGGGTGGCCTCATCAAGGTAAACGTGTACGCTCAGCATCCCAACGGATGGACACACTTTAAGACGCATACCATTGAGGTGGCAAACGAAGACATCGACCCCTACCTCAGTTACCGCCTCATAGAACCCGGTTACGAACTGTACCGTCAGTTGGGACTCTACCAACGCAACCTCACCAATTGGGATGAGCACACCATCTACGAGAACAACCGTGTCTTCAAGGACGAGGACAACCATTGCATCAACTGCCACAACTACCAGAACTACAGCACGCAGAAGATGCTCTTCCACGTTCGTGCCAAGCATGGAGGTACCATCATGATAGATAATGACAAGGCACACAAAGTGCAGATAAAGGACGCCACCATCCTTACTGCAGGCGTCTATCCCAGTTGGCACCCCAAGCGTAATTGGGTAGCATTCTCTACCAACAATACCGGACAGGCATTCCACATCTATCACAAGGAGCGACTCGAAGTGCTGGACAATGCCAGCGACTTGCTCTTTTACGATGTTGACAAGAACGAGGTGCGACACATCCTGCGCTCAAAAACAGACCTCGAGACCTTCCCATGCTGGTCACCCGATGGTAAAATGCTGTACTACTGTTCGGCAAACGAACCAGGTCTGGCACACACACCCGACTCTCTTGCTCCGCAATACGCGCTTTCTCGCTACGACAGCATACATTACAACCTGATGCGTATGTCATTTGACGAAAACACGATGGAGTTCGGCGAACCCGAAATGGTTGTAGATGCAGAGTCACAGCAGAAGAGCATCTCCGTGCCACGCGTCAGTCCTGACGGACGATACATACTCTACACACAAGGCGATTACGGACAGTTCCACATCTGGCACAAGTCAAGCGACCTATGGGTAAAGGATCTCCAAACAGACTCTTGTTATGCATTGACAGAAGCCAACTCACCCGACGTAGACAGTTACCACACGTGGAGTTCCAACGGACGATGGATAGTCTTCAGTAGCCGTCGCATGGATGGCAACTACACCCGTCCCTTCATTGCCTATTTCGACAAGGAAGGACGCGCACACAAGGCATTCTGTCTGCCTCAGCAGGATCCTCGTTACAACGTACTCTTACTCAAGAGTTTTAACGTACCCGAGTTGACAAAAGATGCAGTCCGCATCAGCGAACAGACGCTCCGTGAGTGCATCTACAACACAGAGGGTGACAATGCCAAATACATCACGACTCCTCGCACCCAGATGCACGACACCCAAACGGATGCAACAACCGGTGCAAGCGTGAAAGCCAATTGAAACCGCTAACGAGACCAACACAGATAAGTTGAAACAAAAATATGCTGAAACAAAGATTGGCGTACTATACTGATAACCAACAAAGGTAACTGATAACCAACAAAGACAACGGATAATTAACAAAGATAACTGATAATTAACAAAGGCCCAGAAGCCCCAAAGGCCACCCTAATGAAACAACCAACAAAAGTACAGGGTTAAAAGGGGGCAAGAACGATTATGAGAGTAATTATTGAACCCGATTACAACGAGATGTCTCGTTGGGCAGCAGAGTATGTTGCATCAAAGATCAACGAAGCAAAACCCACCGCAGAGAAGCCCTTCAAGTTGGGTTGCCCCACCGGCTCAAGTCCCCTTGGTCTCTACAAGCACCTCATCGAGATGTACAAGGAGGGTAAGGTAAGCTTCGAGAACGTCATCACCTTCAACATGGATGAGTATGTAGGTCTTCCCGAGGAGCATCCCGAGAGCTACCACAGCTTCATGTGGACCAACTTCTTCAGCCACATCGACATCAAGAAGGAGAATGTTCACATCCTCAATGGTAATGCTGCCGACTTGGCTGCTGAGTGCGCTCAGTACGAGGCTGCTATCGAAGCTGCAGGCGGGATCGACCTCTTCATGGGTGGTATCGGTCCCGACGGTCACATTGCCTTCAACGAGCCTTTCTCAAGCTTGCAGAGCCGTACCCGCGTAAAGAGTCTGACCACCGACACCATCATCGCTAACAGCCGTTTCTTCGACAACGACGTTAACAAGGTGCCCAAGACTGCCCTCACCGTTGGTGTAGGTACCGTTATGGATGCCAAGGAGGTACTTATCGTTGTTAACGGTCACAACAAGGCTCGCGCATTGCAGCACGCTATTGAGTGTGGCGTAAGCCAGGAGTGGACCATCAGCGCATTGCAGATGCATCCCCATGCTATCATCGCCTGCGACGAGGCTGCCACCGATGAGTTGAAGCACGGCACCTACAAGTACTTCAAGGATATCGAGAAGGACAACTTGTAATCACAAGACATACATAAGAGGGGAAGCAAACTCCCTCCCCTTGTAAGATCATAATGGCGACCTAGAATGGTCGCCATTATTCGTATAGCAAGCAGGAAAAACACCCCAACTCTAAATAAATGTTAATTTTCCGTGCAATTGAACATTCTTAACACAAAGAGAAATCTAATGAGAAGAATTTCTGTATATCTTTGTAGTGCGATACAAACAATCATCTTACACCAAAATTAGTATTAGTTATGAAACGATTCTTACCACTCATTATGCTCTTCATAATTGTGATGGGCTCATGCGATGGACCTGGCATTGTTAAATTGTCGTCTTACAGCAAATCCGTCATTTTAGGCCCACATCTGCTTGACCCCAACAAAATTGCATGGGATTATTATTATTGTGCAGAAGCGAGTTTTCAGAAAGGTAGACTTAAACAAGCGAAAGAGTTCATAGAATATGCCAAGGACTACAAAGAGGATAGCGAACTGAACGAAAAATTTGCTAAACTGCAAGCAGCCATAGACAAAGACATCGCAGCAAACAATTAAATTAGCGAGAATACCCTTCAGCAAAACTATCTATATTTTGAGAAATCGATTGCAAGATAGCTCGATGTATCTATGCGGAATTTTTCCAGTTTAAGAAAAATCGGTTAATCGACAATCGATTAACCGATTTTCTAATTAGTCGAATTTCGTAATTCGTAATTCGGATCTCGCAATTACCCCCTTATGCTCTCTGGTTGTAAGCAATGCGGTTTGCCTTCTGTGTGTAGCGTTTAGCGATGTGCATGCTGTGCAGAATCTCCTGAGCCACGTTCAGTTTTTCCTCGAGCGAAGCCTCTGTCTGCTCTTGTACTAATCTGATCTGCTCCTGAGCCTGCTTCATCTCCTGACGTGCATGCTTGACAGCCTTCTTGTAGTCGCGACGATCCTTCTTGCTCATCTTGGCAAGTTCCTCTTCGCTTAGTTCGGTGATACGGAATGACATCGTGTTTACGGGCTGCATAGCCAAAGCATTGTGAGCAGGCATAGCCATGAAAGCGTTGCGTGTTGACATTGCCATGGGGGCAGTGGGGAATCCTCCGCGATGGTGACGGAAACCTCTTCCGTGATGCATGCCGCGCATGTGGCTTCCGGGCATTGCCATGACGTGATGGCGTAAACTTTCTTTATCGTTGTTCTCTGTGCAGAACTTGTCGTTTGCAGGTGCTTCATCCTTGTCGCTTACTTGCTCGGTGGCGTTGAGCTTATCATCCACGTTGTTGAACTGCTGTGCGTTGCATACGTTAGAAACTGCAAAAAATGCTACTGCCAAAATTGAAATGCCTAAAGTCTTCATGTTGTCTTGTTTTTATAGTTATTAATTTTTTTGCTTTTGTTTTTCGGCAATGTTTTATCGTTGCCTTCTGTACATTTGACTCCGAAAAAGGCTTTGGGTTTAGTCGGGTTTTCCCTATATCCGAGGGGAAAAACCCTAAGCTGCATTGAAAGGAACAATACAAAGTAAACAAAACAAAATAAAGGTAGCAAAAGAGTACAAAGAACTCAGAACTGAGAATTCAAAACAAGATAATCCACATAAACGAATAATGGCGGCCAAACGGTCGCCATTATTAAATGTATGTACTGGAAGAATATTAAACCATGCTATACACTACGTCCATAACCTTTTTGCCAATCTCATCGGCAGCTTCCATAGTGCTTGCCTCTGAATAGACGCGGATGATGGGCTCGGTGTTCGACTTGCGAAGATGCACCCACTTGTCGGGGAAGTCAATCTTCACACCATCGATGTCGTTTACCTCCTCATCCTTGTACAGTTCCTTCACCTTGACAAGGATAGCATCCACGTCAGTTTCGGGAGTAAGGTCGATGCGGTTCTTGGCAATAAAGTAAGGAGGATAGGTGGCACGCAACTCACTTGTCTTCATCTGCTTCTTGGCCAAATAGGTCAGGATGAGAGCGATACCTACCAAGGCGTCGCGACCACTGTGAGCAGCGGGATAGATGACTCCGCCATTGCCCTCGCCACCAATAACAGCATTGGTCTCACACATCTTGGTCACCACATTCACCTCACCCACAGCAGCTGCGGTGTATTTGCAACCAGCGTACTTGTTGGTCACGTCGCGCAGAGCACGGGTAGAAGAGAGGTTGCTGACAGTATTGCCAGGAGTATGCTGTAAGATGTAGTCGGCCACGGTAACGAGAGTGTACTCCTCACCATACATGGTACCATCCTCACAGAACAATGCCAGACGGTCCACATCGGGGTCAACAACGAAACCGATATCATGACCACCCTTCTGCATCAAGGCCTTGATGTCACCAAGGTTCTTCTCCAAAGGTTCGGGGTTATGCTGGAAGTCGCCAGTAGGTTCGGTAAACATACCCGTGTACTCCACACCCAACTGGTCGAACAACTTAGGCAGGATGATACCACCAACAGAGTTAACGGCATCGAATGCCACCTTGAACTTGGCGGCCTTCACAGCCTCTACGTCAACGAGGTCCAGACCGAGCACCATATCGATGTGCTTCTGGTCGTAACTATTGTCCTCAATATACTTGCCCAGGTGATCTACATCAGCGTATTCAAAATCCTCTGCCTCTGCAATGCGAAGCACCTCCTCGCCCTGCTCCTTGTCGAGGAACTCGCCCTTCTCGTTGAGCAGTTTCAAGGCATTCCACATACGGGGGTTATGGCTGGCAGTAAGGATGATACCGCCACAAGCACCTTCGCCCGTTACGGCAATCTCGGTGGTAGGTGTTGAAGCCAGACCGATGTTCACCACATCGAATCCCATACCCATAAGGGTACCACAAACCACATTCTTTACCATCTCGCCCGAGATACGAGCGTCGCGACCAACCACAATCTTATTGCTGGTCACCTTGGTGGTCTTACGAATCAGCGTAGCGTATGCGCTGGTAAACTTTACGATGTCAAGTGGATTAAGGGTATCACCAGCCTTGCCACCGATGGTACCGCGAATACCTGAAATTGATTTGATAAGTGTCATAAGGACCTTCCCTCCTGCCCCGTCCCTGATGTCCGGAGAGTAGAATGATTAGTGGAGGGAGCATTCTACTTTTATGGTTAATTATCTTTTTTTATTGTCTGGCGCGAGCAGTAACCTGAACAAGGAGATGCCCGCAGGCAAAATGAAAACAAGAAAGCACTTGTCATCACACCTATTTATATTATTATGCAAAGTTACAATTTCCATTCGAAAGCACAAAATTTTTCACTTCATAATTAAGCGATGGCTGAATAATAACTACGTGCGTTTTTGTTTTTCTGTTGGACGCCTCGCACTATTTTGATGGCAGTCCTGTGCCCACCTCATCTATCATGACCCCCACACCTATCGTTCCCGATGGTGACTGTTTGGCACCCTCCCCTACGGTCACAGTCGTTCCTCGCATCACCTAAAAAGTGCAACAAAACCAAGTCGTCTATAGCCGTTTTTCATTTCATCATTACCTTAAAAAAATGGTATTTTGCTCATCAACAGCAAAAAAAATATCCTTCAGCATGAGCATTTTCTACCCAAACCTACCACAATTTTGCCATGCACATTTGTCATTAAGTAAAAACTCCGTCAAAAAGTAAAAAAATTATGATTTTAAGTACATATTCCACGTCATATCGGTAAAAAGTATTGTGCAATCAGAATATTATATTTATCTTTGCATCAGAAAAAGATAGCATGACGTATATTGAATATCAGATTGTGAGGTTTTAATGTCGTGAGATATGGAACTTTTCCTGAGCCTACAACAGGTTCATCAAAGGTTACTCCAATTTGTTATTTAATTTAGTTACAAAGGTTGAATATTTTGCATAAAAAATTCACCGAATCATTTTATGATTATGATCTAGTAAAAAAAGAGGTTGTCGTGAGACAGCCTCTTTTTTTATATATAATTCAAGTTTCGCAGACTCAACTTCTTTGGGAGTTATGCGCCTAAAGGCAGAAGAACTTCCCAAAGCGACGAAGGAGCTTGCGCTACTTTATTCCATTCTCACTTACAAACTCCTCAAACTGTTCGTACGATCCGTTGAACACGTCAATGTCAACATCGGGAGTAATACCCTTCACGTTTCCGTCGTCAGAGAGTTGCCAGAACACCAGACGCACATAGGGGCGATACTGACTGTAGCGTGCCACCCACACCGGGCATGCCTTCACCTCATCAGGAGCCGTAGCCATATAAGTATCCACAAAGTTCTGGTTAACGTAGAGCACAGGTTGGGTATGGCAATGTGCCTTCACCACACGTATCCATTCCACCATCTCTCGCAGCATCACCTCAGCGCCACCCATCTGTTCAATCTGCTTGGTCGACAGTTCCACGTCAAGCATGGGAGGCAAGTCTCCCTTCTTCAAAGAGGCATGTTGCAGGAACCATTCAGCCTGGCTCTTTCCGTCCATTGGCGAGAAGAAATGATAATGCCCCACGTGTACGCCTACCTGACGTGCCTGGAACGCATCCTCGGTACTGTAATCGCTCTTGGTGCGGACACCCTGTGTTGCCTTGATGTAGCAGAACGACACGGGATAGTCGGTACTGCCATGTACGGTCTTCTTCGTGCGCGTACCTAAATTAGTAACGCGCATGTCCTGCCAGCGTATGGGGAACTTACGCTTTCCCTTCTCATGCTGATAACGGGCAATATCGATACCATATACACGGTCTGCATGATAGATGATGTGCTCACCCATGAATTTGCCCTTCTTCCACGAACCGATGCTGACAATACGCCCAGGCATGATGCCGATGCCGAAACCATGACGGGCACCATCAAGCCACTCGCCTTCGTAGTAGGACTGTCCCATGACCTTGCCCTCGCCACACGGACGAAGCATTCCGTCGAAATCTCCTATATAGCGCTCCACACGCAAGGTGTCGAACACACTCTGACGGTATCCCTTCCATCGTTCGCCACGAGGCAGGGTATCTGCCTCCCACACGCCCACGAAAGTATAGCCCAACGAGTCGGTATAGGTACCGAAACCCTCGTGTGGACGCTCTCCCACTCTGCACAGATACTCAACAGGTTCCGATGCGCTGGGCAGGGAACCGCCAAACCAACTGCCAATCCACTGGCGGAAACTGCTCCACCAGGCGCCAGGGGCAAAGGCGTAACCGCCTCTCTCCACCCATCCCGTTGGCGTTACCACTGCCCTCAGATGGGCACGCGCATCCACTACCGGCGCTCCCGAGAAGATGGATGGGAAAGGAGTATCGTTGGAAACGTTCTCCATATCCACTATCTTGGGCACAAAGGCGAGCGAATCAGAAGTTGCTTGAGGTTCAACAAGATAACCTATTGCCATACGTTGCTCATTGCCCCAACGCAAGGATGTAGGATTGAACACATAAGCACCCTCAGGCAACTTCCCGTCGCTGAGTCGGCAATGACTCTCGTCCACACTTTCCGCCTTGAAGCATCTCAGCGTATCGCTCAGGGTGGGACGATAGTAAACCACCAACGAGCGTTGGAAACGTAACGAAAACTCGTCCTTCTGCAAAGCGGTCTCCAAGGCATCCTGCAACAGTTTCAAGCTGTCCACCTCGTGTATCAGCACGTCGCGCAATGCCATTACCTGGTTGTATCCGTCATCCACCACGGTGTGTGTACGGTCGTAGTACGCCATCTCATCCAGCATGTCGTCGAGTTCGCCCTGTCGCATCGTAGTGCGTGCCTGCAGGTCGGTGAGCAGCACACGGATGCTGTCCTTCGAGAGTGCCTCCACCGAGTCGTCGGCATGAGCCCAATGTGTCTCAATATCACCGCCACGGCTCACAAAGAAACCCGTGCAATAGGTCTTCTCTATGCCTGTCAGCGCCAAGGCCTTGTCCTCGCCATAGCACAGCATCAGCTGGTGGTCGCTCTCTATCAGCACCACGCCGCGCACCATGCGCTCAATGGGTACGCTGAACAGGGTGTACATGTATGCGAATACACACCACAGCACAATGCCCACCAATGCTATGATGCCGGGTTTCTTTCTTATCGTTATTTTTTTCATAATAAATCTGTATTTTCTTGGAGGAATTCTCGCCATCCCAAAAAGATTGTGCAAATATACAAAAAAAAATATGGATAAGTTAGTGAACAAAATTATTTTTTCAAGTTTTGCAAGCTCAACTTGTAGCAGTTATGTGCCTTGGCGTGAAAGTTAAAGGAAGTTATGAGAAGTTAAGGGGAGTCAAAAAGAAAAGTTAGAGGAAGTCATCGCTGTCGCTTCCTTAATTTGGGAGCGCAAAAACTGCATTTTATCGGAGTTTAAGGACGCAAAAACTGCATTTCGCATATTTTCAGCGAAATCCCCTCCAAGACAACGAGTCAAAATACCGACTGCACAGCGTGGAGAAGGCGGGTGAGTGCCTCCTGAAGCACCGAACGTGGGACGGCCACATTCAGTCGCATGTAGCCAGCGGCGCAGTTGGGCGTAGTGCCCACACCAAACATCTCGCCATCGTTGAGAGCCAGGTGAGCCTTGTCGATGAAGAAGTCGAGCAGACGGTTGCCCTGAGGCGAATAGGGCGTATGGGGGTCGGGAGCCATGAGGTAATGGGGCAAGCGGTCGAGGTATGCCTTCAGCTGACGGCAATCAAGCCACACCAGGAAGGAGGCCTCGGGACGTATCACCCTGACGAGCCGACAACCAGCCGCATTGGCAGAATGAGCCGCCACGGCATTGATGTGGGCATCGACAAACTGCTCCACGTAGAGGATGTTCTGCTCCACATACCCCAGCATCTGCCTGCGCCACTCCTCGCCATGCTGCAAGGCCTCGATGGTGGCAATGGGAGCAAAGATGTCGGGATCGTTCAGCTCGTTGACAGTCAGCCAGCTGTAGAAGCGACGGCGCAAGGAGTCGTCGGGCACGATGGCGTATGACGACACAATGCCTGCAATGTTAAACGTCTTGGAGGGTGCCTGGAAGGTGATGCTGATGCTCCGAGCCTCATCCGACACGCTGGCAAAGGGGATGTGGCGGTGGCCAAAGAGTGCCATGTCGGCATGTATCTCGTCGGAGATAACCAGTACACCATACTCATGGCACAGATGCGCCAGGCGTACAAGCACTTCCCTACCCCAGCACACGCCACCAGGGTTGTGAGGGTTGCAGAGTATCAGCACGGCACGTGGATGGAGTGCTAAGGCGCCCTCGTCGGTGGATGGCAACCTACGCAGCATGTCTTCAAGTCCTTCAAGATCCATGTCATAGAGGCCATCCTCACGCTGCACAAGCGGATTGTACACCACCTTGCGCTCGTTGCCCTGAGGGGTGAGACGGAAGGGATGATACACAGGGGGCTGTATGATGACCGTATCGCCTGGCTTGGTAAACACGTTTATCGCCATGCCGATGCCCTTGACAATGCCCGGAATGAAGGTCAGCCACTCGGGTTGCAGTTGCCAATCGTGATGCTGCCTAACCCATTCTATGACGGTTGGCCATAGTTCGGCAGGCGTCATGGTGTAGCCAAAGAGTGAGTGCTGCAAACGCTTGCGCAATGCCTCGGTAATGAACTGAGGCGTTTCAAAATCCATATCGGCCACCCAAAGGGGCAGCAGGTCGTCACGTCCCCAGCGAGGCAACAGGGCACCTTGCTTCAAATCGCCGCTACCCGAACGATCTATTATGCTATCGAAACTGTAAGTCATTGTCTGTATGTGAAAGAGAAAAAATGTCCCCCTAACCCCCAACTTTTGACTGGTCAAAATGTAGGGAATAAGAGCCATGTTGAAACAACAAATTTGTTATACAAAAGAGATGAATTATTTCACCATCACTTACAACGCTTGCAGGATGTCGTCGTAGAGGTCATCCACACACTCCAATCCCACCGAGATGCGCACGGTCGTATCCAGCACATCCATTGCTTTGCGCTGCTCCTCGCTGAAGTTGGCAAAGATGGTCGAGGCAGGATGAATGGCCAGCGTCCTGTTGTCGAACAGGTTGGTGGCTCGGTGGATGAGCTGCAAGCGGTTAATGAACCGGTGACAACTCTCCCTGCTGTCCAGGTCGATGGTGAGCATAGCACTTATGGCAGCACCGCCAGGGGGGGCATGCAGGGCAGATGCCTTGCCATACTGCTGGCAGGCAAGTTCGTAGCCAGGGCAGCTTGCCAAACCAGGATAGTTTACGCGCACAATGGCAGGATGCGCAGACAGGCGCTGGGCAAGCTCCAAGGCATTGGCCGACTGCACCCGATAACGGGCGTTGAGCGTCTCCAAACCTAATGTCTGCATATAGGCAGCATGAGGGGTCATGTAGGCTCCCAGATTGAAGAGCAGCTCCCACTTGATGGCACGCGTCACCTCGGGAAATGTTCCGTAGCTGATTACCAAACCACCCAAGCTGGTGGCACCGCCCGAGACGTACTTGGTGGAGCTTACCAGTTCAAAGTCAACACCTAAGTCCTTGGCAGAGAATTCTGTAAACGGAACCATGGTTGTATCGGCCACCAGGGGTACCGACGCCCGTCCGTCCTTCTCGCTATGGGCTATTTGCGAGAGGGCCTTCAAGTCGGCCACCTCGAGTTGCGGATTGGTGATAATCTCCAGAAACACGCATGCCGTATTGGCATCAATAGCAGCATCCACCTCATCCAGGTTTGTCATATCAACCAGACGGGCTTCCACACCATAGCGAGCCAATGTCTTGGTTATCAAGGCAAAGGTATTGCCAAAAAGGTGGCGTGAAGTGACGATGTTCTTCCCTGCACCACTGCAAGCCAGCAAGGTGTTACTGATGGCAGCCATGCCGGAGTTGAATGCCACCACATCGGTGGCTCCGGTAAGCGCTTTCACCCTGTCCTCAAAATGCGTAACGGTGGGGTTCATCGTGCGCGAGTAGTCGGGTTCGAGCACCCTGCCCGTAAAAGCCTCCGTCATCATGTCGGCGGTAGCAAACTCATAGGCGCAGGTGTGATATACTGGCATACTCAGCGAGCCGTATGCATCATGATGTGGATAGGGGGTGTTGATGGCTATTGTTCTTTTATCCATAACTAAATATAATATTCGATGACATCAATCAAGCCAGCCTTGATAGCCACGCGAGTTGCCTCGTAGCTGGTGTTGACGTGTAATTTGCGAAATATGCTACGCTTGTGTGCCGTAACGGTGTGTACACTCAGGAAACGTTCTGAGGCGATCTCCTTCACCTTCTTCCCCAATGCCGTCTGGCGGAGAATCTCAATCTCAGTAGGCGTAAGCACATCGACCGGAGAATGAGAGACGCTGGAAGTGGGCGAAAGCAAGAGGTTCATGATGAACTGGCAGAGATGTCGCTCGCCGTTGAGCAATGAGGTAAGGGCCGAGACAAGTTCTCTCCTGCGGTTTGACTTCAAAGCCATGCCAAAGACAGGAAACGAACTGAGCCTGCGAGCCATTGCTTCGGAGATCTCATCCGAAAGAATCAGCCAATGCGAATGAGGGTATTTGACTGACAAATCTACCAATGCCTCTGAATCAGAGAAACCTGATTCCACATAATCAATAACCACATAAGCATCGGGGTTACGTTCAAGTTCATCCAGGAATTGCGTCTTCGTAACGGCACGAATAAGGTTGATGTCACCATCTATCTCGTGCAGCAATGCCTCAGTACCGATGCGGGTCAAATCCTGTTTGTCAAATATAATGATATTTTTCATAATTCATTGTAACTTTGCCTACGAATGCTTTATTGCTTTCGCTTTGCAAAGTTACAACAGAAAGTAAGCTATTTCCAAGCAGAAACGAAATCTAAGAAAAATAATCTGTTTAAAACAGCTTATGCAGTAGTGTTATTCTATTTACGCAGCTTTTTCCGTTTCGGCAATGTCATGGTTCACCATAGCACACACGCACGAATCCGACCACACATTCTCTGCCGTTTCAACCATGTCGATGATTGTGTAAATAGGCAGAATGATGCCCATGATGGCAATGGGAGCACCGATGCCCGTCATCAGCGAAAGAGTGAGGAAATAGCACCCCATGGGAACACCTGCATTACCGACAGCCGAGAATACCGAAAGCACAACCCACAACAGGAAGAACGGTATGAGAGCCACGAAACTGCTCCCTTCGGGAATCAAGCCACCATTCTGCATCACGAAGAGCGAGGTGACGAGGATAAAGGCTGCGCAACCATTCATGTTGATGGTGGTACAGATAGGCAACACAAAGCGTGCCACGCGAGGAGAGGCTTTCAGCCGTTGCTCGGCCGACGAGAGGGTAACGGGCAGGGTGGCTGCCGACGACTTGGTGAAGAGTGCCATCAGCACGGCAGGAGTCATGGCGCGGAAAGTCTTCAAGGGATTGATTCTGCGAGCCAGCAGGAACAAGGGCAGCACCACAAAGAACTGTACAGCATTGCCTGCCAGCACCACTGCCACATACTTGCCGATAGAGGCTACTGCCACGCCTGCACTAACCTGGGCAGACAACTGGATGGCAAAGGCCACAATACCGAGAGGAAGGGTATAGACAAGGCCGCGAATCAAGACGAAAAGCAAGTCCTGCAAAGCAAGGAAGCCTTTTACGAGGATTTCCTTTCGCTCATTGTTGGCCATCTTAGTCAACCCGAAACCTATGGCAAAGCTAAGCAACAATATGCTGAGCACATTGCCTTCAAGGAAGGGGCGCACAATGTTGTTGGGCACTACTGAGAGGAAGTGCTCCTTGTACGAGAGTTCCTCCAAACCGTCCGATCCGGCAGCAAGCGAGGCATCCTGAATGAGTTCTGCAGGTAGGCTGTCAGGAGCTATCACCCAGTAGAGCGCCAACCCCACAAGTGCTGCCATGAAGGTGGTGAGCAGGGTGTACATTATGGTGCGGAGGAAGATGCGACCGGTGTCTTTCTGCTTACCGAAAGTGGCTAATGTGGTGATTACTGCCAATGCTATGGTGGGCACGGCCAGCAACTGGAAGAGGCGGGTATAAACCGAGGCAACGAAGTCGGCTGTGGAGTTGACCCAATCCACTTGCAGGGTGCCTATGGCAGTACCCACAACGAGGGCTAATATCCAAAGCAGCATTTGCTTGGTTTGGGGTGATAGTTTCTGTAGAGCCATAATTATATAAGTAAGTAATAATTACTTAGAGTTTCTATTTATGAGTTTGGCGCCAGGTGTGCACGTAGTCAGCAATGATGCGCACGCGTTCTGGTTCGATATCGTTGGGCAGAGAGTCGTCGCCACCTAAGATGAAGTTGGCTGGCGCATTCTTCAGTATCTCGTCAATCTCTGCCTTTGCCTCCTCGATGGTACCCTTGTAGATAGCACCGTTCTTGCTGTTGAGCACACCACCCAGAACGGGACGGCCGAAGAGCTTGCTGATTTCCTTGAGCGAGAGGCCCTTGTCCTGCCAGTTGTGAACGGGAGGGTTGATAACCGAGCCGGGATAGTCGAGATAGTCGTTGAGCGTCTCGGGAGTGAAGTGGCCACCACTCTCGCAGATGTGCAGTATGTTGAAGGGTGCCACCTCATTGGCAGCATCGGCCAACTGACGGTCGTAAGGCTTGAGTACTGTCTGGAACACCTTTCCGCCAAACTCCTCCAGGTCGTCGCCCTGACTTGAGATGTAGAAACCATCGGCACCTGCCTTACGAGCTTCGCGGATGTAATACACCAGCTGTTCGGTAACCATCTTCAAAGCTGGCTCAATGGCCTTGGGATCCTTACGGATGATTTCAACCATACGCTTGCGACCTTCGCGGTCAGAAGAGAAGGAAGAGCCGGTAGCTTGAATGAGCACGCGCAAGGGCGAGAACACGGTGGGAATGATGAGAGCTTCCTTGCCCAGCTCCTGCTTCAGCTGACGAACCACGTTCAGCTGCTCGTCCCATACAGAGTGATCCCATGCCTTCACGTTCTTCCAGTCAGAGGGTGAGTTGACCTGCTGGATGACGGGGAAGTACTCGTACTTCACATTAACAAAATCCACGTGTGTCTGCTTGTACCAATCTATGTGGCTCTGCACGGCCTTGTAACCGCTCTTCGCATCGAAATGGATATTGAAGAACACAGGCACGTAATCGTTAGCACGGCTCTGGTCGAGGGTTTGGAGCAATAACTCACGCTTGTTGAAATCACTATAGGTCTGTGCTGAAGTGTTCAGCGAAAATGCCAAGGCCAAGGCCCAAAATACGTTCTTTTTCATCTTTGCTTTCTTTTTAGTTTATTTTCTTTTTACCTTATTTCAACATCTCGCCTGGCTGGCATGAACTATGGCTTACGTTATTTATGAGAGGCCAACCTTGCGAGGTGTTGTGTTATTTTTTCTGCTGCAAAGGTACGGCGAAATCGGCACCTGCACAATCGCAACACAGTAGTATTCGTCATACCAAGAAACAATAAACCGCATACCAAACTTTTGGTACACGGCTTATTCCTATAACAGATAACTTCCTTACTGCCAACCCTTCTGCTCGTAGGTTGAGGTGCCTGTCTCGCCATCGTAACCCCAGTTCTGCCTGAGTGCAGGGTTGAGGGCTATCTGATCGGTGGGTATGGGCAGGAAGTAATGCTTGAACGAGATGTTCTTGTACTTCAAGGCTCCATACTCATCATCACGGTTCACACGCTCCTTGATGGTCTTGACCAGTATGTGCCAGCGCTTGAGGTCGAACCAGCGAGTACCCTCAAGCAAGAACTCGCGATAGCGCTCCTGCTGCAAGGCAGCACGAAACTGCTCCTTGGTAAGCCCTGACAGATCTATGCTGGTGCCATCGGTGGGAGTGTTGTACCTATGCTCCCAGGGATTGTAGTAGGCACGACGGCGCACCTCGTTGATGGCATTATACGCCTGGTTGGTAGGGCCGTTCAGCTCATTCTCTGCCTCTGCCTTGACCAGCAGCACCTCAGCATAGCGAAGCACCGAACTGCTGGTGTTCTGACCCGACTCGTAGGCATTGGCGAAATTAGCCATGTAGAGTGTGTCAATATACTTGCGGAAGCGCACACGCTCAAACTGGAAGTCCTCCTGCGTATAGGGATTCCACAGATGCTCTACCACACTGGCATCGCGACGCTGGTCGGTCACGTCGAAGGTGTTGCGCACAGAGTTGTCAACGGCAGTAATCACAGGATAGTTATTGGCACCATTGGCAAAGCCGGTGGAGAATACGCAATGGCCGGTAACGTTACGGTTCACGCCAAACAGGTGCTCTGCCGTGAAGAGCAGTTCCGAGTTGTCCTTCTTGTCGAGTGCCCAGTTGTCGCAGAACTTCTCGTTGAGCTTGTGGCGACCTGTTGAGATGAGCTTGTCGGCAGCATCCACGGCCTTCTGGTAGAGCGCATCCTTGTTGGCCAGCGAGTATTCGGTGTCTGCCTGCGCCCACCACAGGTAAACCTTTGAGAGCAAGCCCGTGGCAGCATCGCCCGACACTACGCTCGACAGGGTAGAGAAGCCTACCGGTATCTGCTCTGCCTCGATGAGGTCGGCCACAATCTGCTCGTACACCTTGTCCTGTGCGGTGCGTGGAGCACCTTCTGCCTCGCCATCGTGGAGTGCCAGGGGCACATCGCCATAGAAGCGAACGAGGTCGAAATAGAAGAGCGCACGCAGGAACTTTGCCTGGCGAACCACATTCTGTCGCACGTTGGCATCTATGCCATGGTTGGCTTCTGCCTTGTCGATGAGTATGTTGGCACGGTTGATGCCCGTATAGTGAACCAACCAGGTAGATTCAACAAACGAGTTGGTGGGTGTGATGGCAAAGTTGGCTATCTCGGCTATGTCGGCGCTGTTGGCCTTACCACGGCGTGCATACTCGCTCTGCAGATCGTTAAAGTATATCAGTTCATTGTTATAGATGCCGTGCATCTCGCCTGCTATCTCACGGTCGGTAAGTATCTGATACACACCATTGAGGGCTACCTGCAGGTCCGACTCCGACTGGTAGAAGTCGTTGACATCGATGTCTGAGAGCGATGTCTGCTCCAGGTCGGCGCACGAGCTAAAACCGCCACCTGCTCCCACCAGGGGAAGGGTTATCCACGCCAAAGTCTTTATATTTTGCTTGATATGATTGATTATCTTTTTCATAAGGCTTTTCTTTTTTTTGTTTGTTTGAGGGGCTTCGTCAATTTAGTTGTTGTTTTAAAGTGTTACCTGAACACCCACCTGTACGGTCTTTGCGGTGGGATAGGTAGCCATGTCGATGCCCTGGAAGAGTGAGCTCTGCTCATCCTGTCCGCTGCGTGCTGCCTCTGGGTCATAGCCACTATACTTGGTGATGGTGAAGAAGTTCTGCAGCGAGAGGTACAATCTCAGCTTCGCATCCTTGGTAATCTTCTTGAGGGGGAAGGTGTAACCCAACTGTATGTTCTTGAAGCGCAGGTAACTGCCATTCTCCACAAAGCGGTCGTCAGAGACGATGGTGATGTCGTTGCTGGCCTTCTGAATCACGTTGCTGGGGTTGGTGGCTGTCCAGCGGTCGGCCACAGATGCCAGACAGTTGTAATAGCCCGTGAACTTGGTCATTCTTACAGCCAGCGCGTTGTACACCTTGTTGCCTGCTGTACCTGCCAATGCCAGGAAGAAGTCGAAGTTCTTGTATTTGAGCGAGGTGTTCAAACCGAAGCTGATCTTTGGCTGGGCATTACCTATCACGGTTTGGTCGTCCGAGTTCACCACGCCATCGCCATTCACATCCTCGTAATAGGGATTGCCGGGTTCGAGGGCAATGAACGACTGGGTGGGGAGGGCAGCCACGTCGGTGCTGCTCTGCACAATGCCCTTGAACTTATAGCCGTAGAAGGTTCCGAGGGGCTCACCTACCTTGATGACCGAGGGGCTGATGTAGCCAAGCGTAGCGCCTCCCACGCTGGGCACAATGCTCTCTGCCAAGCCCAGGTCGGTCACCTCGTTGACATTGTGTGCTATGTTGGCATTCACGTTCCAGCGCAGGTCTTTGCGGTCGATGAGCACGCCACCCACTTCCAGTTCGATACCCTTGTTGGTAACCGATCCTACGTTTCGGAGTGCTGTCTCGTAACCCGTGATAGCCTCTACGGGCACCTGCAGGAGCAAGTCGGAGGTCTTCTTGTAATAGGCATCGAGGGTCACAGTGAGGCGGTTCTTGAAGAAGCCCGAGCTGATGCCCACGTTGTAGCTGGCCGTACGCTCCCATTTGAGGTCGGGGTTCTGCTTGTTGGTGATGTAGTAGGCGGTTTCCTTCTGGCCGTTGGTGATGAAGTTCCAGGCAGTAGGACTCACATTGGCAGCAAACTGGTAGTCGCCAATCTCCTGGTTGCCCACCACACCTGCCGACAGGCGGAGCTGCAGGAAGTCAACCTTTCTGCCCAGGTGCAGGAAGCGCTCCTTGTCAAGGTTCCACGAGGCACCCAGCGAGGGGAACACACCCCACTTGTTGTTGCTTGCAAAACGGCTCGAACCATCGGCACGGAAGGTAGCAGAGAGGTTGTAACGGCTGTCGTATGAGTAGTTAACACGTCCCAGCCACGACTGCAGGGTGTTGACCGAACCCACGCTGGTGGTGGTAGCGCGGTCGCTACCTGCACTCAGGTTGTTGTAGCCAAAGGCATCGCTGGCAAACTGTCGCACGGTGCTGGCAAAGGCGCTGCGGTCGGTACGCTGAGCGGTGTAGCCACCCAGCAGCGAGAGGTTGTGACCCTTGCCGAAGGTCTTGGTGTAGCTGGCCGTAAACTCCGTCTGCCACACGTTGGTACGCACATCGCCTACCGATGCCACGCCATTGTACTGCAAGCCAGTCGAGGTGTATGAGGGAGCATAGTTGCTCTCACGGGTGTTCGAGAGGTCGGCTCCCACGCTGGCCTTCAGCTTCAGGTCCTTGACAACCTCATACTCCGCAAAGGCATTGGCCAGGAAACGGGTGTTGCTGGTTGAGGTTTGGGTATTCTCAAGGTCAGAGATGGCGTTGCCAGCCACCGACTTGCCTGCACGTGTATAGATGTCCTGCGAGGTGGGGTTGGGAGCGTAGTTGAAGCTGCCATCGGCATTATAGATGGGTTGCGTGGTGGGGGTGGCAAGTACCGACATCCAGTTGTTGGCCGACCACTTGCCTATCTGGCCAGAGCCACCGTTCTTGTCCACATTGCGCAGGCCTTGCAGGTTGTTGTATGCCCCCGAGGCATTGATGCCCACCAGGAGGTTGTCGAACACGTTGCGCTCAAAGTTGATTCTGCCTGCATAGCGCTTGAGGTCGGTGCCGCGCACAATGCCCTCCTGGCTCTTGTAGCTGCCGCTGATGGAGTAGCGCGAACGCTCGTCGCCACCTGCCACGCTCAGCTGATGCTCCTGGCTGCCAGCGGTACGCAGGGCGGCATCCTGCCAGTCGTAGTTCTCGCCTGCCGTGATGGGGGCACCGGGGTTGAGCTCGTTGTAGGCTTCGGCAAACTGGGTGGCGTTGAGCAAGTCAAGCTTCCTGGCTGCCGTGCTCCAGCCGAAAGTGCCCGAGTAGATGATGTTGTTGCGTCCGTGGAAACCCTTCTTGGTGGTGATGATGATCACACCATTGGCACCACGCGTACCGTAGATGGCGGTAGCCGATACATCCTTCAGCACCTCGATGCTCTCTATGTCGGCAGGGTTGAGGAAGGCCAGGGGGTCGAGTGCTGCATCCGAACCCGAAGCACCGCTCTTGGTGGCCGAGGCGTCGTTATACACAATGAAGCCGTCGATGACGTAGAGGGGTTCGTTGCCACCGGTGATTGAGTTACCACCACGAATGCGTATGTTGCTCGTTGCACCTGGCTGACCCGAGTTCGAGGTTACGTTGAGACCTGCCACAGCACCTTGCAGGGCACTCTCCACCGAACTGTTGTTCTGCTTCAGGAGTTCCTCGTTCACGCTCGATATGCTGGCTGTCAGCTGCTGGCGCTTCTGCACGCCATAGCCCACCACCACTACCTGTTCTATGAGCGAGCCGCCCTCCACCAGTTCTATGGTGACAGGTTCGTCCACGTCATACACCTCTATCTCCTGAGCGCGATAGCCGGTAAAGTTCACCTTGATCACAGCAGGCTGTTCCTTGACGTTGAGTGTGAACTCTCCGTCCATATTGGTCACCGTTCCGTTTTTCTTATCGTTACCCACATAAACGGTAGCACCGAGGATGCTCTCACCACTTCTGGCATCTACTACCGTTCCTTTTAGCGTCTGAGCCAAGGCTCCGGTGACTGTCACCACAGCCAGGAACAAGACGGTCAAGAATCTTCTGACATTTTTCATACCTTTTTACCTTTTATTATTATTATATTACGTTTATTTACACTCTGGTTCTTTCTATCGGTTTAGTTGAACTTTTTTATAGCCTTCGGCTAGAAATCTTCAGGAGGAAATCTCTTTGAAGAAATCATTTACTGAAGTTTCCCACCTTATTCCCTACATTTTGACCGTAGTCAAAAGTCGGGGGGTAAGGGGCTTACCGCTTGATTTCGAGTGCAAAGGTACGGCTAAATCGGCATGCCCACAATCGCAACAGAGTAGTATTCGACATACCAACAATGAACATACCACATACCAAAGATATGGTATATCCATCCACACAACAGCTGTAAATTAAACACTTAGCATAATCCCAAAAAGCCCCAGCATCGGTGTGATGCTGAGGCTTGATGTGATGGCTTCAGGGGAATTAGCCAATGCTAAAGCCAAGTGCCGAGAGGAGGGCGGTGAGCGTGGTGAGTACAATGTTGATGATCACGCTCCACTTGTTTTTCTTTTCAGTTGTCATAGTCCATTGATTTTTAATTTTTAAGGTTTGGTAAACCTTGAAGTGAAATATTCGTTCATTTGCATCTACTCCCCTCGCCCTCTACGGGAGAGCGGCCAGAGGGAGAGGGTCTGCCATTAATCTTGTGGTTGATGTAACTGTCAATGCCAAAGATGCTGCCGCAGTAGATGAGTATCTGGGCGAAGATGTAGAGCACGCTATCGTGAATCTCCCCAGGGGGAGGCATCAGCAACGCCACGAAGGCGAGGATGATGCCGAAGACCAGAAGCACGATGGCTGTCCATTCCTTGAGTTTCATTTTCATAGGCGAGAGAAGAATTTTACGCTATACTTTTGGATCATCATCCATCCATAGTGCTGCGCGAGAGCAAGACGTACAAGCGCCTGATGCCCCTGCTGCTTGGCGTACCCGAGTTCAAGAATATCGTGCTGCGCACAGGCAAGACCGCAGAGCAATCGCGAGGTGACATCCTAGTAGGTAAGGCCTCACACCAGCCTTCCTCAGTAAGGGGGGAGTCATGGGAACTGAACGATGCCCGAACCACCTTCAACCTGCTATACCAACTCATCGCCGAAGCCATCGACCATGGCGAAGACGTCAGCATGGAAGTGCTAAGCGCGAAGGAGTGGACGTATAGGTAAAATTATTTTTTACACTTTTTGGACGAAAACAAGATGTTTTTAGTAAACTTTTTATATCTTTGCACGTAATTACTAACGAAATACTGAAATATTATGAAAAAAACTATCATGGCCCTATCATTACTTGCCAGTTCGGCTGCCGTGGCACAAGCACCACAGCTCACGAAGAACAACATTGACCAGGTTCTCAAGGCAATGACCCTGGAAGAGAAAGCCACCCTGCTTGTAGGTGGCGAATACGATTTCTGGTCAACCACCGCTATCGCTGGAAACTCATCGCGCACCGTGCCAGGTGCAGCTGGTTCGAGCGTTGCCATAGAACGCCTCGGCATACCCGAGACGGTGCTCACCGACGGCCCTGCCGGCGTGCGTATCGACGCACATCGTGCAGGTACCGAAAAGACCTACTTCGCCACAGGATTCCCTGTTGGCACTTGTCTGGCTTCGACATGGAACACGGAGCTTGTGAATCAGGTGGGCAAGGCCATCGGCAACGAGACAAAAGAATACAACTGCGACGTGGTACTCGGTCCTGGTGTAAACATACATCGCAACCCTCTCTGCGGACGAAACTTTGAATACTATAGCGAAGACCCATTGCTCACGGGAAAGATTGCCGCTGCCTACATCAAAGGCGTGCAGAGCGAAGGAGCTGGCGTAAGCATCAAGCACTATGCCGTCAACTCGCAGGAGACGAACCGCATGGGTGTGGACGAAATCGTGTCGCCCCGTGCTGCCCGTGAGATCTATCTGCGCGGTTTTGAGATTGCCGTGCGTGAGAGCGACCCATGGACGGTGATGTCGGCTTACAACAAGGTGAACGGCACCTTTGCACAGGGCAGTCACGACCTGCTCACTAAGATTCTACGCGACGACTGGGGATTCAAGGGCATCGTGATGACCGACTGGTGTGGCAAGCGCGAGAGCCAGGGCCTCTTCACCGTGAACTCGATCAAGGCAGGCAACGACCTCATGGAACCCGGAAGCCCAGAACAGATTGCCGACATCGTGGAGGGCGTGAAATCGGGCAAACTCAGCATGGAGGATGTTGACAAGTGCGTACGCCGCATGTTGCAGTACATTGTGCGCACCCCACACTTCAACAAGTTCCAACCCACCAACTCGCCCGACCTCAAGGCACACGCAGCCATCACGCGTGACGTAGCCGCCGAGGGCATGGTGCTCCTGAAGAACAACGGTGTGCTGCCCATCGACGTCAACCTGCGCATCCGTCGCCGTGTGGCACTCTATGGAACGGGTTCCTACAACTTCCTCTCAGGTGGTGTAGGTTCGGGTTGTGTGCATACGCCATACATCGTTGACCTGGTTGAGGGACTCAAGAACATTGGCATTGAAACCACCCCCGACCTTACCGAGATCTACAAGAAATACATTGACTACGCAAAGCTCAAGTTCGAAGCCGACCGCCATCCTGCACGTTGGTTCGAAGCCCCCAACATGGGTGACCAGAAGATGCCCGAGATAGAAATCACACCCCTGCACATCTCACGTCAGGTTCAGCAGTCGGAGATGGCCATCATCACCATCTCACGTCAGGCAGGCGAAGGCATCGACCGCAACATCGAAGGCGAATTCAACCTCACGGCACTCGAGAAGAAGATGATAAAAGATGTGACAGATGCCTACCACAAAGAGGGCAAGCCAGTCATCGTGGTCATCAACTCGGGTTCGGTTATCGAGACAGCCAGCTGGCGTGACCTTCCAGATGCCATCCTCATTGCCTGGCAACCTGGCGAAGAAGGCGGCAACAGCGTAGTTGACATCCTTACGGGTAAGGTTTGTCCCTCGGGACGCCTCACCATGACATGGCCCATAGCTGCCACCGACCATCCCTCAACCAAGAACTTTGCACACGAGGACGTGGCTCGTCACGAAGAGGGCATCTGGGTTGGCTATCGCTACTTCGACACGAACAACAAGAATGTGGCATACCCCTTCGGCTACGGACTTTCGTACACCACGTTCGACTTCTCTAACCCAACCGTGAAGAAGTCAGGCAAGAACATCGTGCTCAGCGTCACCATCAAGAACACAGGCAATGTGGCAGGCAAGGAAGTGGCACAGGTGTATGTGACGGCTCCTAAGGGTGGCCTTGAAAAGCCTGCAAAGGAACTCAAGGGATTTGCCAAGACACGCACCCTGAACCCTGGCGAGAGCGAGACGCTGAAGATCAGCATTCCTCAGCGCGACCTGGCTTCGTTTGACGAGGCAAACAGCCAGTGGCTGGCTGATGCCGGTACCTACAACTTCCAGGTGGGTGCTGACGTATCGACCATCAAGGGTACTGCCAGCATCAAGCTGCCACGCTATACCGAGAAGACCAGCAACGCACTCGCTATTAAGAAATAGAATTACACATCTATAACATAAAGCGAACGGCTTCCAAATCAAGTGGAAGCCGTTCGTTTTGTTCTTATCTCTTTGCCAGCAACTGCAACTGTTGCTTGGCATCGTGGTTGCTCAGGCGCAGGAAGCCTGCCTGGTTGTTGTACTGCTGACCGTCTGTGACAACCCACGAAAGGAAATCGTCCACATCCGAGTTGAAGTTGTTCAGCTGGAAAGCCACATTCTCAACAGGAATAGTACTGATGGCCTCGTTCTCGAGCAGCTTGATGGTGTCGTCGAGGTTGCCCGACTGCAGGATGGCTTCAAACTCCTTCTTGACGTTGAGGGGCAGAACTGCAATGTCGTGCTTCAGCTGTCGTGAGTTGAGGTCGAAGAGGTAAGCCAGGTTGTTGAAGGTTACCGACTGCTTGTCCTTCTGTATGGCGTTGAGCAGGTAGAGGTCATCACCGGCAATACGCTTACCACGAATGTCGCCCTTGCTGAAACCGAAGTGCTGGGCAAATGCCTGCGCAGCAGACGAGGTGCTGGTGCCGCTAAACACTACAAGCTTCTCGCTGAGCTTCTCCTTCTTCGACTTCTCTGAAGCATCCTGGTAGAGGTCTTCCTCCGTCTGGAAGAACAGCTTCTTGATGTCCTTCTCGCCCCATTGCTTCTGTGCCACCTCCTTGTACAAGGGGTTATCGACGGGAGTCACGGGCAGCAAGGCAAATCGTCCTACGTTGGCCACGTCCAAGCCTTCGGAAATGCCATTTATGATAGAGATGTTGGCACCTTCTGCCTTATCCACGATTACGACGTTTATCTCGGGACGCACCTGCATGTAAGCATTAGCCCAGCTCTCAACAAGCTGCTTGCTTGCCTTGGTTGCCTTTACTGTGATGGTTCCGTTACCCTTGGTGGCTGCATTTGCCAATGAGGCTACTGCCAAAAACGCTGCTGCTAATACTGTCTTGAATTTCATAATGCGTCTCCTTTCGTTTATTTTTTAATAATGGTTTATTACTATGTTGATTTTTATTGTTTTATGAGTGCAACTCTTTGTGATTTGAGTGTAACTCTTGATTTCGAGTGCAAAGGTACGGCAAAATCGGCACCCCCACAATCGCAACAGAGTGGTATTCCATATACCCAAAAATAGTAAACGGCATACCAAACTTTTGGTATATGGCTCCTGATTGCCCACCCTTTAGGTTCACCCAAGGTTCGCACACAGTTCGCACACGATTCTCCACGGATTTGTGAGTGCACCCTGAGTGAAACGTGAAGGAAACAGGCACGAGAGAGAACATAAAGTCTGCCCGTCATTCGGCCGCCATCATGATACCCGTTTTGCAAAAAAAAGCCTCATTTCGACAATAAACGAGCCAAGAAATTCATCTTTTTGCCCATTTCGTTGCATATCGTTTTTATATTTTGTATCTTTACACCCAATAATAGCGGGTCGTCATGAATGGCCATGCCAAACAAGACCAAACTAACTAACAAAAAAACGAATTGACAATGAAAATTAGAAACATCCTTCTTAGCGCTTGTCTGGCTGCTGGTGCATCGGCATCGGCTCAGGACAACACCATCACGGTTGAGACTGCCAAACTGGGTGCTCCTGTGCAGCCCACCATGTACGGCATATTCTTTGAGGACATCAACTATGCTGCCGACGGAGGTCTGTATGCAGAGTTGGTAATGAACCGTTCGTTCGAATTCCCCAACCCCTTTGCCGGATGGGACATCTCGGGCAAGGTGTCATTGCAGAACGATGGCCCATTCGAGAAGAACCCCCGCTACGTGCGCCTGGCTCCCTCCGGACACGGCCATAAGCACACCATGATTGAGAACAGCGGATTCTTCGGCATGGGTATCAAGAAGGGTGCAGAATACAAGTTCAGCGTATGGGCACGCTGCCCCGAGGGTGGCAACTCAAAGATATGGGTTGACCTGGTGGACAACGCCACGATGGGCGACGACCAGAAGATTGGCAACGGAGGCGTGGAGATACAGGGCAAGGAGTGGAAGAAATACACCCTGACCATCAAGGCCAGCAAGACCGTGGAGAAGGCTCACATGCGTGTGTGGGGCGACTCGAAGGTGACCACCGACCTGGAGCACGTGAGCTTGTTCCCCGTGGACACCTACATGGGCGACGAGAACGGTATGCGCAAGGACCTGGCACAGGCATTGTATGACATGAAACCCGGCGTATTCCGCTTCCCCGGCGGTTGCATCGTGGAGGGTACCGACCTGGAGAGCCGCTACCAGTGGAAGAACTCAGTAGGCCCCGTTGAGAACCGCCCCCTGAACGAGAACCGCTGGCACTACACCTTCACCAGCCGCTATTACCCCAACTACTTCCAGAGCTACGGATTGGGATTCTTCGAGTATTTCCGCCTTTCAGAGCAGATTGGTGCTGAACCCCTGCCCGTGCTTAACGTAGGTATGGCTTGCCAGTACCAGAACGACATCCGCGATGAGAAGAAGGTACACGTGGGCATGGATGACCTGCAGCCCTATATCGACGACTGCATCGACCTCATCGATTTTGCCAATGGCGACCCCAAGACCAACAAGTGGGCCAAGATACGTGAAGAGATGGGACATCCAGCTCCCTTCAACCTAAAGTTCATCGGCGTGGGCAACGAGCAGTGGGACTACAAGGACAACAAGGCATTCAGCAAGCGCCTGAAGTTGTTTGTTGAGGCCATCCGCAAGGCACATCCCGAGATTCAGATCATCGGTACCAGCGGTCCCGACAGCGAGGGTCAGAGCTTCGACCTGGGTTGGACTGCCATGAAGGAACTGAAGGCCGACTTGGTTGACGAGCACTTCTACCGCAACATCGATTGGTTCAAGAACGAGATGAACCGTTATGACGAATACGACCGCAAGGGTCCCAAGGTATTTGCCGGCGAGTATGCCTGCCATGACCGTGGCAAGAAGTACAATCACGCTGGTGCCAGCATCTACGAGGCAGCCTTCATGACCAACCTCGAGAAGAATGCCGACATCGTTCACATGGCAACCTACGCTCCCCTCTTTGCTCATGTTGAGGGTTGGCAGTGGCGCCCCGATGCCATCTGGTTCGACAACCTCCGTTCAGCCAAGACCGTAAGTTACTACGTACAGGCATTGTATGCCCAGAACAAGGGTACCAACGTTTTGGCAACCACCATCGCCAACCCCACTCCCAAGGGTCAGGACGGCATCTTTGCAAGTGCCGTTTACGACAAGGAGACTGGCGAGGTCATCGTGAAGGTCATCAACACCACCGAGGCAGACAAGACCGTCGACATCAAGATCAACGGTATGAAGAAGGGCATCGCAAAGGTCAGCACCATCACACTTGACTGTAGCGACTACGATATGGAGAACACCGTGGACAATCCCAACGCCATCCTTCCCATGGAAGGAAGCATCAAGGCCGAGGGCAACATCGTAAAGGCTAAGGTAGAAGGCAAGAACTTCGTGGTTTACCGAATCAAGTAAGTTGCAAGCCCTACTTACCCAAGGTGTTTTCACTTTTCCTCATTCACCTTTCACTTCGAAGACAAGAAACAAACCCCATAAAACTAATATTAACTAATTATTATGAAAAAAACATTTCTTACCCTGACCATGGGTATGGCACTGGCAACCAGCATGGTAATGACCAGTTGCGGAGAGAAGAAAGCAGGTGCAGAACAGGCAGACGCCAAGGCTGAGCAGACCGAGGCTCCTGCAGGCAAGGCAAAGGCTCAGAAGCCTGCCGACCTGAAGGTTTACAAGAGTTCTGACTTGCAGGCTCAGATGAAGAACGAGGCTGCCAACGTTGGTTTCGACGAGAGCGTTATCTCGACCGTTGACGCCATGATGGAGAACAACAAGGCTGTCAAGGCAGTATACTTCGACCACAAGATCAACATGATTGGTACCGCTTCATTCAAGAACTGTACCAACCTTGAGGCTGTATATTTTGACGAGGCTATCGACGTTATCGGCGACGAGGCATTCATGGGTTGTACCTCTTTGAAGGAGGTTAAGGTAACCACCTCTACCCTCGGTTTGAACGCATTCGACGGTTGTACCTCTCTTGAGAAGGTGTTGCTCGACCAGCAGGGATGGAAGATTCGCGACAACGCGTTGGCTAACTGCCCCAACCTGAAGACCATCATCATCCCCATGACCATCGACGCCATCGAGGAGGACGCTTTCAAGGGTTCAAGTGGCATCGAGGAGTTGGCCATCCCCTACAACTTCAAGGACCGCATGTACACCTTCTGCTCAGCATCAAAGAACATCAAGAAGATCTACATCCTGACTCCCGCACTCTATCAGTTCCCCACAACTGCAGCTGCCAAGGCATTCAACAAGGTTCAGTGTGAGGCATACGTACCCGATGCATTGCTCAAGGACTTCCAGGGCGACGAGACATGGAAGGACTTTGCATCCATCAAGCCTCTTAGCGAGTCGGGCTACTTCAATGCCGACAGCTCTATCAAGTAATATATTTAGAATGAATATAACCGAAATTATCAACAAAAAACAGGGGACAGCATTCTCATTTGAGGTGCTGCCCCCTTTAAAAGGAAATGGAACAGCAGCCCTGTTCCGCACAGTAGAACAGTTGAGCGAGTTTAACCCTCGCTACATCAACATCACCACTCATCGCAGCGAGTACGTCTATCACGAGGTGGAAGGCGGTTTGCTGCAGAGACAACGTATCCGCCGTCGCCCTGGCACCATCGCCATTGCGGCAGCCATACAGAGAGAATTCAACGTGCCCGTTGTGCCCCACTTGGTGTGCAGCGGCAATACCCGCGAAGACCTCGAGTATATGTTGCTCGACCTCCAGTTCCTGGATATCAGCGACATCCTGGTGCTTCGTGGCGACAAGGCGAAGGAGGACAATGCCTTCCACCCCACGGGTGACGGTCCCTCGCACGCCACCGAACTCATCGAACAGATCAATCGCTTCAATGCTGGCCAGTTCTTCGACGGCACTCCCATCAAGGTACCCGGAAAGCCCTTCCACTTTGGTGTGGCATGCTACCCCGAGAAGCACGAAGAGGCTCCCAACATGGAAAGCGATTTGGCTATATTGAAGCAAAAGGCTGATATGGGTGCTGAATATGCCGTTACCCAGCTCTTCTATGACAACCAGAAGTATTTCGACTTCGTCAAGAAGGCCAGGGAGATTGGCGTCAACATCCCCATCATCCCAGGCATCAAACCCTTGGCAAAACTCAGTCAGCTGACAATGGTACCCAAGACCTTCCATTGCGACTTGCCCGAAGCCCTCTATCGCGAGGCCATCAAGTGCAAGACCGACGAAGCATTGAAGCAGGTGGGCATCGAATGGGCAGCCGAGCAATGCCGTGACCTCCTGAAGAATGGTGCTCCCAACCTGCACTTCTACACCGTGTCGGCTGTCGACAGCATCAAGGAGATTGCAAAGAAGATTTATTGATCCGGGCAAACCGGACAGGAAACAGGAAACCAGATGCGATTAGGCGACATCATAGGACAGGAAGAGGTGAAGCAACGTCTGCTCAAGGACGTTGCCAACGACCGTGTGCCTCATGCCTTAATGCTTTGCGGACCGCGAGGAGCCGGAAAGATGCCCCTTGCATTGGCATTGGCACAAACGCTTCTCTGCGAGAATGCCGGTTCAAAGAAGGAGGCAGAACCCCAATTCGACATATTCGGCAACCCCATCCCTGCTGAAGGTGCTACAGTTGCCACAACCGAAGGAGGGACTGCCGACGGCACGAATACGGGCATCATGAATGGCGAAGCGTGCCACTCTTGCAAAGCGTGCAAGATGGTGGAGGCACTCTCCCACCCCGACCTGCACTTCTCGTTCCCTATCATCAAGAAGAAGAACAGCAGTTCGGCACCTATCTGCGATGACTACCTGAAGGAGTGGCGCGAGCAGTTGCAGGACAACACCTACTTCGACATCAACGACTGGCTGGAGGACATGAAGGCCGAAAACCAGCAAGCCACCTATTACGTGGGCGAGAGCGACTCCCTGCTGCACAAGCTTGCCATCAAGTCGAGCCAGGGCGGACGCAGGGTGGTCATAGTGTGGCTGCCCGAACGCATGAACCAGGAGACGGCCAACAAGCTGCTGAAACTGATTGAAGAACCGCCTTCGCGCACACACTTCATCATGGTGTGCGAGGAACCCGACAAGGTGCTCGGCACCATCATAAGCCGTACACAGCGCATCAATGTGCCGGCACTTACAGAAGAGGAAATCAGTGAAGCACTCTGCCTCAGGCATGCCATACCCAGCGAGGTGGCAAAGGAACTG
>JAZUKS010000085.1:0-25872 GCA_045643405.1 Bacteroidaceae bacterium
ATCATTACGAATTAATGCAAGTAACTCGTAGTTACTCAGAGAGCATATTCCATTATAACAAGGATTAAGACAATAGATGCAGTGCTAGCATCATTACGAAGTAATGCTCAGAGAGCATATTCCATTATAACAAGGATTAAGACGTTCCACGCTTTGAGCGTAGCAGCGCCGCAGTCGGACTCAGAGAGCATATTCCATTATAACAAGGATTAAGACGAGATAGCAATGAATGTTCGCTATTTGGAATAGGGACTCAGAGAGCATATTCCATTATAACAAGGATTAAGACCGGTCAAGAGTAATAATAATACAGCGACGACCATCTCAGAGAGCATATTCCATTATAACAAGGATTAAGACAATACTTTCTTGTTCAAATACACGAAGAATTTCATCACCTCAGAGAGCATATTCCATTATAACAAGGATTAAGACTGCGTCACGACTTCACAATCGCGACGCATATCATCATCTCAGAGAGCATATTCCATTATAACAAGGATTAAGACAACCACGTTTTTGACTGACAAAATAATGTGCTCACTCAGAGAGCATATTCCATTATAACAAGGATTAAGACACTTCTCTGTCAAGTCTAACAACAGCAGTTGCTCTGCCTCAGAGAGCATATTCCATTATAACAAGGATTAAGACGGTTTTTGTATTGTCGTATAGATTTTGCCTATGTCATCTCAGAGAGCATATTCCATTATAACAAGGATTAAGACGCTTTATGTACCACTGAATTGTGGTAAACAACTCATGGCTCAGAGAGCATATTCCATTATAACAAGGATTAAGACTTATTTTCATTTTTAAGTCCTCCTTAATATTTTTAATCTCAGAGAGCATATTCCATTATAACAAGGATTAAGACCATCATATATCGAACACTCGAAATTGAAAAATCCATCTCAGAGAGCATATTCCATTATTACATGGTTGATAGCCCCAAAAAGTGCTGTTTTGCAATATGCCTTTGACAAAACAAGAAAAATGTTTCACATTATTCTATGTATAGAGGACAATAATGAGTAAATTGTGTATATTTGCAGAAAGAGGCAAAAATCATACTACCATGGAACTAGTACTCAATACATACGGGGTATCACTCAACCGTGACAATGAGGCATTCGTAATCAGTACCAAGGACGGAAAGCAGCGGGTGCCTGCCGAAGGCATTAAGTCGATACAGATGAGCAGAGGGGCACAGATAACAAGCGATGCCATCATGCTGGCTGTGGAACGTGAGATAGAAGTGTTGTTTATGGACAAGAGTGGGGCGGTGATGGGACGAGTATGGAGTCCTAAATATGGATCTATATCAACCATTCGCAAGGGGCAGCTTAACTTCACCTTTACACACGAGGCCGTGTTGTGGATAAAGGATATCATCAGCCGTAAGATAGAAAACCAACAGGCGTTGATGCTGGCTTTCATCTGCAGGGAGAGTGCACAGGAACAGCTTGTGCAAAAGAGCATCAACCGTTTGGAAGACTACCGCAACAAATTGCTGTCGCTTGATGGTGAGATTGTCAGCGACATTGCTTCTACCCTAAGAGGATGGGAGGGACAGGCCTCAAAGATTTATTTTGCCACCATCAACGAATTCATCCCCAAGGAGATGCGGTTTGAAACCCGAAGTCAGCACCCTGCCATGGATGTGGCTAATGCTTTTCTGAATTACGGTTACGGTTTGTTGTATGGAAAGGTGGAAGGGGCTCTCATCAAAGCGGGTATAGACCCATATATAGGCATATTGCATCGTGATGACTACAATCGCCCCGTGCTGGCATACGATGTCATTGAGTTGTACCGAGTGTGGGTGGACTATGTGGTGTACTCTCTGCTCTCGCAGAATGCTGTCACCGAGGAGTATTACTCGGTGCGTGAAGATGATTCGTACTGGTTGGAACCGCTGGGGAGGAGGGTACTAATACAGTCGCTCAACGACTATCTGGATGAGGTGATAAACGAGCACGGACTGGCACGTAGCCGACTGACGCATCTTAATCTGTATGCCCAGGAATTGGCACAGACATTCAAGAAGTATGAGATGTAGTTGATGAAATGGCATAGGATTGCTTTGTTTTCTAACCCTAATACCATGAACTATGTTAATGGCAGGCAATAATATCACATCGGCAGTTGAGGAACTGAGGAAGGTTAACGAAGAGTATCTTTATCATAGTCTTATCAATCCTAAACCCGAAATTGAGGCTCGCATACGTCAGCTTCGCATTCTGTATCGTATTGACTTGAAGAGCTATGGTATGCAAAAACGTCAACTGCCATATTTCGTGTGCGGCATTTTCTCGCCGGCGTACCGTAAAAAGGAAAACTTTGGTTATACGGAGAACTTCATTATAGACATAGACAAGTTGCATAGCAAGGGACTTGCCCTTGAAGATGTGCGGCGACGCGTTCAGGCCGACAAGCGTGTAATGCTGTGCTTCAGCTCACCAAGCGAGGATGGACTGAAGGTGATGTTCCGGCTTAAGGAGAAATGCTATGATGCGGGCGTGTATTCGGTGTTCTACAAGCAGTTTGTACACGATTTCTCCGTACAGCATCAATTGGAACAGGTGGTTGACACATGTACCAGCGATGTCTCGCGTGCCTGTTTCATCAGTATGGACGCTGCTGCCTACTATAATGCTGATGCGGAACCGGTGGACTTGCAGCGATATGCTGACGAGAGTATGCCAATGGAGATGTTTGCCACTATCAAGCAGCAACGTGAGGACGAAAAGGAGGCGCAGGCAGCCGCCAAACACGTTGAAGAACATAATGACCTGGACAAGGAAACATTGGACGCCATACGTGCCAAACTGAACCCCAAGTCGGCGGCAAAGAAGAAAAGTGGATTGGCAGATTCGTGTGTGCCCGAACAACTCAACGACATCATTGCCGACCTCAGGCGTTTCATCGAGGAGTACGGAATAACTGTTACGGAGGTCATAAACATACAATATGCCAAGAAGATACGTGCCAGACTGAACCAGCGTATGGCTGAGGTTAATCTGTTTTATGGCAAACGTGGATACAGCGTTGTCATCTCGCCCCGATGTGGAACGGACAATGACCTCAACCTTATTGTATCAGACATCATACGGCTATATCTTGCACAGTAACACCTTGCTTATGGGAAAGCAGAAGCGACCGATCAACTACATTGAGGTGCTGCGTAAGCTGGCGCGTGCTGGCATAGCGGGAGGAGGTCCCGTCAACCGTATAGCATCCAAGGATGACACGCTGCCCACCTTGCGAGAGCGTGTCGACTCTATTCTCGGAATTATCAACCACCCCCAACGCCCCGCCAACAATATGCTGTTTTTCGTGATGTATGACATAGAGAATAATAAAGTGAGGTACAATGTGGTGAAATACCTGCAACGGCAGGGATGCACTCGTATACAGAAATCAATCTTTCTTGCCGATCTGCCATCGGAAAAGTGTGACACCATAAAACGTGACCTTGCAGAAGTGCAGGCACTTTACGACAATCATGACAGTATCATTGTCTGTCCCATATCTACCGACCTTTTACGCAGCATGAAGGTTATTGGACATAGCATCGACATCGACATTATCATGCACACGCGTAATACCTTATTCTTCTGACAAGACGGCAAAGAACATACAAACGTACATACCATGACATTACAAAAGGTTACAGCATTGCGCAAGGAAGGTAAACTCAAAGAGGCCTATCTGTTGGCAGAGTCTTACTTGCAGGAACGCCCTGATGACATGTGGGGCAAGAGAGCCATGGCGTGGGTGCTCTATGAATACCTTAAGAATTCGGAAGGCAAGAACGAATTGTTTTGCCGGGTATTGAATAAGTTTGCCTTGTTGGTTCTTCCAAAAGAGGAGGGTATGGTTTTCAATCAAGTGGCATGGACAACTGCCAAGCATCTGAATACTTTACACGATGATTTTGCAACGGTAATGCCAGATTGCCTTGCGGCTTTATCTGATATCGATTTCCCACCTTCAGAGGGTTATAGTTATTTGCTGCATGTGGCTCATAATTATCGTGGGCAATGGTCTGGGCATGTAGAATTCTGCCAATGGTGGAATTTTGGAAAACTAATGCCAAAGGACTTCGAACGTCAGGCAAATGAGCAGGGACAGAAATATATGTCCTTGGCAGAATCGGTATTGATAGGTTATGCTAAGGCGGTAATTCAGAATGGCAATGCACAAGATATGGAGGCGTGTCTGCAGTTGCTCTCAGCAACCTACGAGCAGCATGCAGACTTTGACTATGTACTTTATTATGAGGCTCAGTTGCAACTTGCCTTGCATCGTAAGGAAGATGCGTTCAGACTTCTACTGCCTTTTGTGCGGAAAAAGAACCGTAACTATTGGGTGTGGCAGGTATTGGGAGATGCATCTAGTGATGTCAATCAAGCATTTGCTTGCTATAGTAAGGCCTTGCTGTGCCCGTCAAAACCAGAAATGCAGATTCGCCTGAAAGTACGTTATGCGGAAATGCTTATCGGGCGTGACATGATGGCCGAAGCAAAGCTTGAGATATTGCAAGTAGTGGAAATAGCGCGTCGTAACAAATGGCGTATCTACCCGGAATTATGCGATTGGATGCAGCAGAAATGGTTTGGCAACGTAGAGGCTTGTCGCAACAACAAGTCTGTCTATCAGAGGTTTGCTCATGAGGCAGACAATCTGCTACTGGCCGATCTGGAACAAGCAGACATTCTCATCTCGCATCTCAACACGGTCAAGAGTATTGCCAATTTCATTACTCCTGACTTGCAGACAGGCTTTTTTGGTTATGGGCGAATGAAATTCACTCCGCAACTGGGCCACACCTATCATGCCTATTTTTCGGAACTGGGGCAAGGAAAGGCGTCTCGTATAGCTTCTCTGGATAAGTGCAAGGATAATAGTGTTTGGAAAAATGTTACAACGGAGTTCGCGGGCATTATGCGTATGCCAAAAGAGCAGAACTTCGGGCTGGTACATTGGTCGTTTGGAGATGTCTTTGTACCCAAATCTTTGTTGGGTAACCTTCAAGCAAAGGATAATGTAACAGGGTATGCCGTCAAGTCGTTTGATAGGCTAAAAGGACGATGGGGCTGGACAGCATTGAGTATAAAGATAAAGTGAGGTTCTGCATGTTCCATTATAACAGGGATTAAACTATGATAATTAACATAAGTTATTAAATTTATGCATTTTGGCAAAATAATTTCTTGGATGTGTTCCTCTGTTGGAAACTTTATAGGGTTTTGTTTACTCTTCATGGTATTATTTTTATTCGTGAGGAGTTTATTTATAATCTTCATTAAATGGCCCTTTGAGGCCTTAGCGAGATGGGAAGTGAGAAGAGAGGAGAAAAAGAAGAAGAAATGAGTTTGCTTTTCTTTATAAGATTCAGAGAACAGGTTCCATTATGACAAGGATTAAGGTTTTGCATAAAGGTAAATTTTAATGTTGTGCAGAAGGTAAACTTTGCTATAGGATACGAAGCGGAAATGTTTGTGTATTAGGGTGTTATGTGTAGGTGGATTTAAGGTTGCTGTTTATTAATAGGTGATAATAAACGGGCATCTTTTACCTCATTAGAGATAGAAGATGCCCGTTTATTGTGTGTAGTATCTTAAGTGGACAGGAGAATGCCAATGCCCCAACGGGAACGATTTTGGGGGGCACGAATGCTTCGTGCCTGTTTACATCATGGCTCCGATGATGCGCTGGAAGAAGGCACCGTGGTCCTGGCGCCATTGGATGATGGCATCGTCAACGATGCGCTGGTCAATCTCGTTGGGACGAAGGGTGCGACCATCCTCCATGTCGAGGTAGACTTCCAGGGCTTCGTCGGTTCGTACGTTCTTGATGCCGTTGATGCCCAATGGCATGCAACCCTCATAGGCTTCTGCCAGGGCGATGAGAGTGTCAAGTGTGGTTTCGGTCATATCTGTTTTGTTTTTCAATTAATCCCGTCAGTCAATGAATCTCTTTGTCAGTCCGCCGAACTCCTCGATGCGACGGTCACGAAGGAAGGGCCACCAACGACGTACATTCTCGCAACGCTTCATGTCGATGTCAATGACAACGTTCTCCTCCTGATCCTTGCTGGCACGATAGAGGAACTCGCCCTGCGGACCAGCCACGAAACTGCTTCCCCAGAACTGGATGCCATTGGTTTGGTGGCTGGGATCGTCCTCCAGTCCCACGCGGTTGACGGTGATGACGGGCAGACCGTTTGCCACGGCATGGCCTCGTTGCACGGTAGTCCATGCCTCACGCTGGCGTTCCTGCTCTTCGGGCGTATCGCTCGATTCATAGCCTATGGCAGTGGGGTAGATGAGCAGTTCGGCACCTTGCAATGCCATCAGTCGTGCTCCTTCGGGGTACCATTGGTCCCAGCAAACCTGCACGCCCAGTCTGCCCACGGAGGTGTCGATGGGGTGGAATCCCAGGTCGCCGGGAGTGAAGTAGAACTTCTCGTAATAGGCAGGATCATCGGGGATGTGCATCTTGCGGTATTTGCCTGCAATGGTGCCATCCTTCTCCAGGACGACAGCCGTGTTGTGGTACAATCCGGCGGTTCTGCGCTCAAAGAGCGATGCCACGATGACCACTCCGTATTGCTTGGCCAATGCTCCGTAGAACTCGGTACTGGGACCGGGAACGGGTTCTGCCAAGTTGCAGTTGTCTACACTCTCTATCTGGCAAAAATACAGACTGTTGTGCAACTCTTGTAAAACGATTAGTTCAGCACCTTTCTGTGCCACTTCGGCAATGTTCCTTGCCAGTTTATCTTTGTTGGCTTGCACGTCCGAGGTGCAAGATTGCTGTATGATTCCTACTTTCATTTGAAATTATTTTTTCACAACTCCCATTGGGAACTGCATGGTACAACAATGCAATGAACCGTGTTGTTGGATGAGAACCTGACAGTCGATGCCCACGATGTCGTGCTTGGGAAACGCCTTCTGCAATTGCTGGGTAGCCTTTGCGTCGAGATAGGTGTCGCCATAGGTGGGCATGAGCACCGTCTCGTTGATGATGAGGAAGTTGGCGTAGGTAGAGGGCAGGCGCATGCCATCCTCGTCGAAACGCTTCGGTCCCATGGGCAGGGGAACCAACTGATAGGGTTCGTCATCGATGGTGCGGAAGGTCTTGAGTTGCTCCTCCATCTGATGAAGCGCCTCGTAGTGCTCGTCCTCCTTGTCAAGACATTGCACGTAGGCAATGGTGTTGGGAGAGCAGAAACGCGCCAAGGTATCGATGTGCGAATCCGTATCGTCGCCAGCCAGGTAACCATGGTCAAGCCAAAGCACACGCTGAGCGTGCAGGTAACTGAGCAGTCTCTCCTCAATCTCGGCCTGAGAGAGGGGTTGGTTGCGATTGGGAGCCAGGAGGCACTCGCTCGTAGTCATGATGGTACCGCAACCGTCACTCTCGATGCTTCCTCCTTCCAATACGAAGTCCAGATGCGAGCGGTAGCAACCGTTGAGGATGCCCTGCTCGTCCATGTGTCGGCAGATCTCATTGTCCAGGCCAGCCTCGAACTTCTTGCCCCATCCGTTGAACTGGAAATCGAGCAAGGTGGGTTCGTTGTCACCGATAAGGGTGATGAAACCATGGTCGCGCGCCCAGGTGTCGTTGGTAGGCATCTGGTGGAGCGTGATGTTGTCAAGGGCACTTTGGGGCAGTTTCTCCTTCAGCAATGCCATCACCTCGTCGGGATGGGGTGTGACGATGATGAGGCGTTCTCGTAAGGCAATCTCCAGCGCCATCGTCAGATAGCACTTCTCAACGTCGGGAAGAATGTAGTTCCAGTCGGTGTCCTTGTGTGGCCAAGTCAACTGTACTCCGCTCTGTGGAAACCATTCTGCAGGGAGGTGCGTGCATCGTACCTCGCTCTGCTCGGGACCATTGGGCTGATTGAACCTGATGGTGTTCGCCAGGTCATCTATGCTTGATGTTGTTCGATGAAAGATTCTTGCCATATTGCAAATTTAATTTTGTTCGATGAAAAATCTTCGCCATATTGCAAATTTACATAAAATAATGAAATAAGCGTGTGGAAAAAGCTAAAAATATGTTTATTTGCTGTGGTGAGTGGTAAAAAAAATGAAAATAAGTTGAAAAACGTGTGCCATTGCTATCGTGTTACCATGATTTTTCGTACTTTTGCAGTCGGTAATTATTCACCCAATTAGAATAAAAGAAAATGAGAAAAAAGATTATCTGCATCAGCGCCTTAGGTGTGTTGATGGGCTCCATGATGAGCTGCAAGGAGAAAAGCAGTAGCAACGAAGGTGCACAGACGGAGCAGACACAGGCTCAGGACGACCTTGCCACCCTCAAGGTGGATAGCGTGGAGGTTGACCTGCATTGGGAGTTCACCGACGAGAGCATGCGTGAATACGTAGATAAAGGTGTGCTGCCCGGATTGAAGTGCGTCATCGACGTGCCTTCATCAAGCCAGTCGAAGGTGTTGGCCAAGGCTGTGATGGAGTGGGTCAGCAAGAACGCAATGGGTGGCGTATATAATGGCGATGTGATGGACGTTAACAGCATGGCCAAGGCCTATGCCGACCACATACAGAAGAATAGCGAAGAGGGCGGAATGGGTCCCGACAGCCAGACGGAGTTCAGCGTGCGCAAGGTGTACGAGAACGCGCAGGTAGTCACCTTCCTGTACTCGGGTTACGACTATGCCTTTGGTGCTGCCCACGGAATGCCATACATCACGGGTATTACCTTCAGCAAGAGCGATGGCAAGTTGCTGGATGCAGGTAAGCTCGTGCGCAAGGATGCCGACTTGCAAGCCTTCCTGAAGAATGGCCTGAAGAAGTATTTCGAGGCAAAGACCGATGAGGAACTGGTAGAAAACCTGATGATGGATGAAGGCAACAGCATAGATAAGCTGCCTGCTCCACAGACAGCCCCCTGGGTTGACGAGAGAGGCATTGTGCTTGTGTACCAGAGCTACGAGATTTCCTCATTTGCAGCTGGTCAGCCAGAGGTGGTTATTCCCATCAAGGATGCTGAGAAGGTGCTCACCCCTGAAGCCTGCGAGATGTTGAAGTAACGGATTTTGGGGCTTCCGATTAAAGAATAAGGTTTTACGATGCAAACTGAAGCACTTTCTCTTGTAAGGAGAACGGTAATCGCAGTTTTGTTTTGCGGGTGTTGTGGTGTGCTGCAAGCTCAGCAGAAGGCGTCTTCCGACTCTATTGGCCGGGAACGCGTGCCTGTCAATGTGGCGCATCCGCAACTGTCGCTGACCGACTCCATCAAGGCGGACACCTTGCGCGAGGTAGTGGTGAGCAACAAGCGAAAAGTTAGCTTCCCCTTGAACAGTACTATGATGAAAGAAGTGACTTTCATGACTAAGTTTCGTCAAAGCTCTTTAGGTGGATGGCTTCAGAAGTATTACCCTATTGTCAACGATTGGATTACCCATCCCTTCGGTTTTGCCGAGCGCAAGCGTAACAAAAAGCGCAAGAAGGTGAAGCACATACTCGAGCAGTATGATGCCATTAGCGCTGTCGACCCGCTTCAGCTATTGCTCGATAGTGTGGCAACTGCATTGAAGGAAAAAGAATAACAAATAAGAAAGCCATGATTGTTACTACAACTCCTCAGATTGAGGGTCATACCATTGTAGAGTACAAGGGTATCGTAACCGGTGAAACCATCATCGGAGCCAATTTCTTGAAGGACATCGCTGCAGGTTTCCGCGACTTCTTCGGCGGTCGCAGCAACAGTTATGAGAAGGTGCTCATAGAAAGCAAGGAGACATCACTCAAGGAAATGATGGATCGTGCCCAGGCCCTTGGCGCCAATGCCATCGTGGGTGTGGACATCGACTACGAGACGGTGGGCAATGGAGGTTCCATGCTCATGGTCGCTACCAGCGGAACTGCGGTTGTCATTGATTGAGGCAACCACATCTTGCAAGAGTTACAGGGTAGGGGAGTTATATGGGTAAAGTCAGGTCAAAACTGCCTTTGCACGTTCTTTTTTGTCCAAAACTTGTGCCCGTTTTGCAAATTGTTAAGGGTTGATAGTTAAATTTTTGACTTTTAATTTTTGACTTTTAATATATTTATGTAACTTTGCACCCAAAATATATCCTTTTGAAGCGTGAAGATTAAGGAAATCATCGACGCCCTTGAGCAATTTGCGCCTCTGCCCCTGCAGGAAAGCTACGATAATGCTGGCTTGCAAGTGGGATTGACAGAGGCGGAAGCATCAGGGGCTTTATTGTGTCTTGACGTCACCGAAGACGTGGTTCGCGAGGCAATCGAGATGGACTGCAACTTGATTGTTGCACACCATCCCCTGCTGTTTCGTGGACTCAAAACCGTGACCGACAATACGCAGGTCGAGCGTGTGGTTCGCATGGCAATCCGCAACGACATTGCCATCTATGCCGCTCACACCAACCTCGATAATGCCGAGGATGGCGTGAACTACAAGATTGCCGAGAAACTGGGACTTGTTGACGTGCAGATGATCAATGCGCACAAGGTGAAGGTTTGCGTGAGCGGTCACGAGCGCATGGTGAATGCCGGTTCGGGTGTGTTGGGCTATCTCTTGGCACCCCTCGACTCGTTGGTTTTCCTCGAGCGTGTCAAGACAGCCTTTGGCGTGGAGTGCCTCATGCACAACGAGACGTTGAACCGTCCCATCCAGTCGGTAGCGCTTTGTGGCGGAGCAGGCGATTTCGTACTCGATGATGCCATTGCCCTCGAGGCAGACGCCTTCCTCACGGGCGAGATGCATTACCATCAGTTCTTCGGTCACGAGCAACAGGTTCAGATTGCCGTCCTGGGACATTACCAGAGCGAGCAGTACACCACCGAGATATTCCGCTCGGTACTCGAAGAGGCCGCGCCCGACCTCCCCATCTTCATTACCCATGTCAATACCAATCCCATAAGGTATATGAATTAGCGAAGGATATATGAATAGTGAGGGGTAAAAGAAATAGTGAAAGAAAATTAATATAAACATAAGATATTCTGCATTGTACGCATATTCTGACTGTACATTGTGAATGCTAAATTTTAATTGTAATTATGGCAAGAGAAAAAGCTAAAGACCCAACGGAATTGGCCGTTGACGTGAAGTTGAAGAATCTCTACGAGCTTCAGACTTTGAACAGTAGGGTTGATGAGATCAAGATTCTTCGTGGTGAGTTGCCTCTTGAGGTTCAGGACCTCGAGGACGAGATTGAGGGTTTGACCACTCGTGTAGGCAAGATGCTCGACCAGACCGATGAGTTGCGTCACGAGATCAACGGTCGTCGTGGTGCTATTGATCAGAACAACAGCGATTTGGATCGTTTCCAGGATCAGCTCAACAACGTTCGTAACAACCGTGAGTACGATTCTTTGACCAAGGAGATCGAGTACTTGCAGCTCGACAACCAGCTCCACGAGAAGAAGATTCGTGAGGCTCAGGAGGACATTGAGCGTTTGCAGGAGAAGATCCGTGCCTGCAACAAGGAGTTGAGCGATCGTCGCGATGACCTCGACCTCAAGAAGAGCGAGTTGGATGAGATTATCTCTGAGAATCGTCAGGAGGAGGAGAAGCTTCGCGAGCGCATCCATAATGTAGAGTTGACCATCGATGCTCGTTTGCTGACTGCGTTCAAGCGTATCCGCAAGAATGCCCGCAACGGTCTTGGTGTCGTGTATGTAAAGCGCGATGCTTGTGGTGGTTGCTTCAACAAGATTCCCCCTCAGCGTCAGCTCGACGTTCGTATGCACAAGAAGATCATCGTATGCGAGTACTGTGGTCGTATCCTTATCGATCCCGAATTGGCAGGTGTTGAGGTTAACAAGCCCGCTGCCGATGAGAAGCCCAAGAAGGGTAAGGGTCGTCGTGCAAAGAGCGCGGAATAATAAATTTTCAACGAACTACCGTTGAATCCTATAAAAAACTGGCGTAATAGCGTCAGTTTTTTTTGTCCCTTCTAAATTTTATTACTACCTTTGTGTGTGATATCATAAATCGGATAAAAAAACGTCTAATAACAATGAAAAAGGTAAGATTTCTTGCTTCGGTAGCCCTTATGTCGGCGCTACCAATGATGGCCCAGCAGAGTTACAAGTCGCAGATTTGCAATGCTGATGGCACGGTAACATTCCAGTACAAGAACGATAAGGCAAAGGATGTGCAGGTCGATGTGCAGTTTGCCGGTCGCAATGCAATGAAGAAGGATGCCAAGACGGGACTGTGGACCGTTACCCTGGGACCCGCTGCTCCCGATATGTATCCCTACTGTTTCGTGGTGGACGGTGTGAGCGTCATGGACCCCATGGCCGACCAGTACTTCCCCAACGAGGGTTTCAAGAACAGTCTGCTCGAGATTCCCAATCCCAAGGGATCGTTGCCTCACGACATCAAGAAGAACGTTCCTCACGGCAAGGTCGACTACATCCGTTACTACTCCAAGGCACTGGGTGGTGTCAACAATGCCATCGTCTACACCCCCGCCGGTTACGACAAGGCTGTTGACAAGAAATACCCCGTTTTCTACCTCATCAGCGGAACCACCGATACCGAGGAGGTATATTATAAGGTAGGTCGCATGAATTACATCGCCGACAACCTCATTGCCGAGGGCAAGGCCAAGGAGATGATCATCGTACTGCCCTATGGCAATCCCACCAAACTCCTGCCTCCCAAGCCCAATGCCGGTGGTTTTGGCGGAATGGGTATGATGCGCGACGTGGTAGGCGAGGACATCACCGGCGACCTGATGAACTATGTGGAGTCGCACTACCGTACCATCAATGATGCCGACCATCGTGCCATTGGTGGTTTCTCGCGTGGTGGCAACCAGGGACTGGGCATCGGTCTGCGCAACCTCGACAAGTTCTCATACCTCTGTTCTTACAGCTCGTTCACCTCGACCGACATACCTGGGGTGTACGATAATGCAGACGACACCAATAGCAAGATCAACCTCTTCTGGTTGGGCGTAGGCACCGACGACTTCCTCTATGGCAATGCACGCGACTATATGCAACACCTCGATGACCACAAGATTCGTGCCGTCAAGGAGTACACCACCGATAAGTTCGGTCACACTTGGATGAATGCCAAGTACTTCCTCGACCACACCATGCAGTTGCTCTTCAACAAGGAGGCATCGAAGAAGGCCATGGATACGGCACAGCCCACCAAGGCCAAGACGGGCGAGGAACAGCAGTTCACCGCCGGTGTCATGGCGCGTCTCTTCCCCCGTCAGGTCGTTTCTCCCGAGTGGAAGGGCAACGAGTCTGTTACCCTTCGCATCAGCGCTCCCGATGCCAAGGAGGTGCTTGTAGAGGGTGAGATGCTGACCGCTCCCGTGGCCATGCAGAAGGATGGCGATGGCGTGTGGAACATAACCCTTAGCAGTAATGTTGACGACGTCTATAAGTACTGTTTCGTAGTGGATGGCACCCAAGTGGCAGACCCTACAAATATGTACCTTTCACCCGATAAGGGATTCAAGTATAGTGTTCTTACCAATCCCACCCAGACCGAGCAGGCACTTGGCGAACGCTCTTTCGGCAAGGTTACCTACGACCTCAATAACATGAGTGCAACCTATGGTCCCTCCGTCGATCCCATTGGTGGCATGGACATTGCAACGCTTCAAAAGGCGGGCATCAAGGTCATCCAGGTAGTGCCTGGCAAGGACGACACCATCGAGAGTTGGTTCAAGGTTGGTCAGGTCAATCTCATTGCCGACCGCCTTATTGCCGAGGGCAAGGCAAAGTCCGTCATCATCACCACACAGGCAGTCAAGGGTGCCACCGTCATCAAGGCCGATGACTACAAGACATGGAAGGCACGTCGCAACGCTGTGGAGAAAGCGATTAGGTAAAGACCCTCTCCGTCGCTCCGCGACACCTCCCCCATAATGGGGAGGGGCTGGCGCGATGGGGCGATTGATGATTGACGGTTGATGGTCGATGGTTGATGGTTGATGATTGATGGTTGATGATTGATGGTTGATGATTGATGGTTGATGATTGACGGTTGATGATTGATGGTTGATGATTGATGGTTGACGGTTGATGATTGATGGTTGGCGGTTCTTCTGCCCTTCGGGCGAAGCATCGGGCAAGCCCGCTGAGCGGACGGTTGAAGATTACCTAAAAATGAATGGGCTGGCGCAGAGAATCTCTTTGCGTCAGCCCATTTTTCGTTCGTGATGTAGAAATCTATGAAATTCGCGAAATTCGTGTCTTTGTCACATTCTTTTTGGTTCGTGTGACGTGTGACAAGTGTGACAAGTGTGACAAATCGCTACGCGAAGAACCCTACACTTTCAACTGACTCTAAACTCTAAACTCTACACTCTACACTCTCTCAGCTCTACACTCTCAACACTACACTTTCACCCTCTCCCGGGGAGAGGGTGATGGACTTCTTCCTACATTCGTGGATTGAGAGAGAAGTTCCAGCGACTGTGATGAGGCTTGATGGTAAGCACACCAGGTTCGGGGTCGTGCTGACTCTCCATGTAGAGGTGTACCGCCATGGCAATGGCCGCCTTGTCGGTTTCGCTGATCTCCTTTCCACTTGCCTTTTGAAGGTCGGCAAGGAAGTTGGCACGAGCCTTTCCGCTCTTGTAGTTGCGGTACTGCTCGGGATGCATGGCCAGCTCAAAGAGCTCTTCGTCATCCTGACCGCGCTCCCAACCGTTCTCCTCCATCTCCTTGATGAAGTCGGGTAGGGCGTTGGGGTAGAAGGTGTGAGGATCAACGGTGACAAACTCACGCTTCTGCTCCTTGGCCAGCGCAATGATTTCGGGATCAATCTCTCCGGGAACCTTGCCTGACTTGCCCAGGATCATGCCCCATACTGAGTCATCCATCATGACATAGCGACCCTTGCCCTGTTCCAGGGTGAGCAGGTTGAAGAGGGCGATGTTCTTGACATATTGCGAGAAGGGAGTCACCAATGGGGGGAAGCCAACCTTGGGCCAAACGTACTCAACCTCCTTGAAGAGGGCAACGAGCATGTCGTCGGTCGAGAGTTCGGCAAGTCCCTTCTGCTTGCGCAGGTTGTTGATAACCTCTTGAATACCACCTAAGTCTGCCATCATCGAGCCCATCATTCCACCGGGAAGACCGCATCCCAGGAGGAGCGACGACATGTGCTTGTTGGCAGGATTGATGAAGTAGCCCAGCCACTCGTCGATGAACTCCTGCGTGAGTGAGCGCGCCTTCATATAGGCGTTTATGTTGATGTCGGGCACGTCGAATCCCTTCTGGCGAAGCATGGCCTGTACGGAGATGACGTCGGGATGAACCTTGCCCCACGAGAGGGGTTCGATGGCAGTATCGATGATGTCGGCACCATTCTCGCATACTTCAAGGATGCTGGCCATTGACAAGCCAGGACCCGAATGTCCGTGATACTCGATGATAACCTCGGGATGACGCTCCTTGATGGTGCGTGTCAGTTCGCCCAGGAACCCGGGCAGACCGATGCCGGCCATGTCCTTCAGGCAAATCTCGGGCGCACCGGCCTCCACGAAGAGGTCAGCCTTGTGGGCATAGTACTCAATGGTATGAACGGGCGAGTTGGTGATGCAGAGGGTAGCCTGTGGCGTCATGCCCGCTTCGAGCGCCCACTTGATAGAGGGGATGATATTGCGCTCGTCATTCAATCCGCAGAAGATGCGAGGGATGTCGACTCCCTGTGCGTGCTTCACGCGATACATCAACTGTCGCACGTCGTCGGGCACGGGATACATGCGCAGGGCGTTCAGACCGCGGTCCAGCATGTGTGTCTTGATGCCCACCTCGTTGAAAGGCTTGCAGAAGGCACGTACGGCATCATTGGGATTGTTGCCAGCCATGAGGTTGACCTGCTCAAAGGCACCACCGTTGGTCTCCACGCGCGAGAAGCATCCCATCTCAATGATTACCGGAGCAATGCGCTCCAACTGGTCCTTGCGTGGCTGGAACTTACCGCTACTCTGCCACATGTCTCGGTACACAAGACTGAATTGAATTCTCTTTTTCATTGTATGTAGTTTTGTATTATCTGTCCAATATTTTCTTTTGGGGTGTACTGAAAAAACTGCGCAAAGTTACAACGAATTATTATATTACACAACTTTTTGTGAGAAAAATGTAAGGAACCTTCGCACGCACGCGTATATATTATGTGCAACGATTTTCGAGATGGTAATCGGTTGAAAAAAGTTTGCATTTTTTTTGCTTTATTCTTGGTCAGTTTGAAAATAATGCCTAACTTTGCATCGCATTTGGTTCCTTGGTGTGGGCAAAACCACATTCGAGGCTAAGATGGGAACGCAGTGCAAATCTGCGACATTACCCGATGCTGTGAGTCCTTTTTTAGGCCGGCTCATACGTCACTGGATGTCTAACCGACGCTGACAAGCATCAGCACGAAGTTGGAAATCATCTGGGAAGACGAGCCGGAATAAGGATGAAGTCAGAAGACCTGCCACTTGCAAGCACGTTTGTCCACGGGATTATGGGCAATAACGTAAACCTGATAATTAAGCCGTGAATGAGTCGCCTTGGCGACTTGTCGTGGTGTGTATGTACCTATGCTCTGCATAGCGTATGGATTGGGATGGTCAGCACAGACGCCCAACCGTATGTTTGTGGGCATTAACGATAGCGAACAACAACGATAAAATAACAACTTCAACCAAACGGCAATACACTGTTTGAAATAGGGAATAAAAACATGTTTAAGATTTTTACAGGTCATAGTCTCGTGAAGGAATATCACGAGAAGAAGAAGAGCAATCGCAGTAGCAAGGCCAAGTCCAATACTATCAAGATTTCAATTGCTTTGATTGTGAGTTTGGTGTTGTGTCTGATGCCCACCGAGTCATTTGGCATCGACGGTCTGACGTTGGTCGAGCAACGTGTCATCTCGGTATTCTGCTTTGCCACGCTGATGTGGATTTTCGAGGCCATTCCTTCGTGGACAACGTCCGTGGCCATTGTCGTCATCCTGCTTTTCACGTGTAGCGACAGTGCCTTTACGTTCCTCACCAACGCCGATGCCGACCAGTTAGGCTCGCTCATCTCGCACAAAAGCATCATGGCATGTTTTGCCAATCCCGTCATCATGCTCTTCATCGGTGGTTTCATCCTGGCCATTGCGGCCACCAAGAGTGGTCTGGACGTGAAGCTGGCCAAGGTACTCATCAAACCCTTCGGAACGAAGTCCGAAAACGTACTTTTGGGTTTCCTGCTCGTCACCGGTCTCTTCTCTATGTTCCTCTCCAACACGGCAACGGCAGCCATGATGCTCACCTTCCTGGCTCCCGTCCTCAAGAGTCTTCCCGCCAACGGAAAGGGTAAGATCGGACTTGCACTCTCCATCCCCGTCGGTGCCAATATCGGTGGTATCGGAACCCCCATCGGAACCCCTCCCAATGCTATTGCCATCGACTTCCTCAACAATCCTGACGGATTGAATATGAACATCGGTTTCGGTCAGTGGATGATGGTCATGGTACCCTTCACCATCCTGCTTCTGTTCATCTCATGGTTCATCCTGAAGACGCTTTTCCCCTTCACCCAGAAGACCATCGAACTGAAGATTGAGGGCGAGACCAAGAGTGACTGGCGTTCTATCGTGGTGTATGTCACCTTTGCGCTGACCATCCTTTTGTGGATGACCGACCGTATAACAGGCGTCAACTCTAACGTGGTAGCGATGCTTCCCGTAGGCGTTTTCTGTGTGTGTGGCATCATTACTCGTGGCGATTTGGAGGAGATCAACTGGTCCGTGCTGTGGATGGTAGCCGGTGGTTTTGCGCTCGGTGTAGCGCTTCAGGACACGGGTCTTGCCAAGCACCTCATTGCCACAATCCCCTTCTCAGAGTGGTCTCCTATCCTGATGATCCTCGGCAGCGGAATCCTCTGCTATGCTATGGCTAACTTCATCAGTCACACCGCTACGGCCAATCTCTTGATTCCCATCCTCGGACTTGCCGGCGTCTCTGCGGCAGCCAATCTCGAGTCTCTGGGTGGTGTCAGCACCCTCCTCATCGGTGTGTCGCTGGGTTCATCATTGGCCATGATGCTCCCCATTTCAACCCCTCCCAATGCATTGGCACATTCCACGGGTCTCATCGACCAGAAGGATATGATGCGCGTGGGTATCATCCTTGGTGTCGTTGGTTTGGCTATTGGTTACACCATGCTGATCTTCGTTGGCAAGGCTGGTATTTTCTAAAATAGATTTCTTACATAAAACAATCTGCTCTTTTCTGAATAAGTAGCAATAGACTAAATCTAATAAAAAAGTTGTATTTTTAGAGTCAGTCTCCGCTGTGAAGTGGGGACTTTCTTTTTTTTAGTTTAGAGTTGAGAGTTGAGTGTTTAGAGTCAGTTGAGAGAGTTGATAGTTGATAGATTAGAGTTGATGGTTTAGAGTTGATGGTTTAGAGTTGATGGTTAAATTAACCAAAAACGGTCAAAAACGGTCAAAAACGAATTGTAGAAGACAGATATATTAGTCTTATGGATTTTCCGTTTGATTTTCATTGTGATTTTGAGGGAGCCTGCGACCGACCCTATCAAAGTCATTAAGTATTTCAGGTTTGATTTTTTTTGTTGATTTCCTCTCGTGGGGATGTTTCGGACGCAAAGGTTTAATCCAATCCAACCAAAAACGGTCAAAAACGAATTGTAGAAGACAGATATATTAGTCTTATGGATTTTCCGTTTGATTTTCATTGTGATTTTGAGGGAGCCTGCGACCGACCCTAATCAAAGTCATTAAGTATTTCAGGTTTGATTTTTTTTGTTGATTTCCTCTCGTGGGGATGTTTCGGACGCAAAGGTTTAATCCAACCAAAAACGGTCAAAACGGTCAAGAACATTTGAGGGGAAATGAAGAAAATATCTTCTCTGGAAGGTTTGATATAACCAAAATCTAAATAACTTTGCGTTGACTTTTGACGTCTTCAAAAGTGTGTCTTCGCGTTCAAGAAGAGAAGCACTTTGCAGAACAAAAATTTTCGTTAATTACACGTCAAATTCACGTTAATTTTCGTTGCCGACAGGCTTGAAAATAGGCATGAAATTTGTGTCATTTGCGTCAAAAAACCTCTCATGCATCAAGCATCGTCGTTTTTGCCCGTTTTTGGTTGGATTAAGTCTTCGCGTTCAACTGACTCTACACTCTCAACTCTACTCTCTACACTCTTAGCTCTACTCTTCAAAACGTATATCACGCAAACGACGAGAATGATGGACGATACCAGTTCATAATACAGTTCATACCTCATGCAGTCATAAAGGTCTACCACCGCTTTCATGTTTTCCTCCTGGGTACGGATATCCTCTCCATGTCCATATTGATAGTCAAGATCCAGTCCCACCAGTTTCAGGGGAAATAGCAAAAGTGAAAGATAATGGCTATCACGCAAATTACTTTTGTAAATTTTCTCATCTTTAATACACGGTTTATTAATATTCCTATTCCCTTAATTTCACCTTGCAAGGATACTATATATAATAGGTATAATAAAACGAAGTGCCCGTTGTACGAACACCTCGTTTTATTGTATGTCTTTTCAAATTCTCTCTAATTTCCCCCTCATCGCGTTAGCGCTTCCCCATTATGGGGGAGGTGTCGCGAAGCGACGGAGAGGGTCCCTTTTCCTTTTCTTACTTAAACAACTGCGGAGCGAGTTTGTTGAGGTAGAGACGCCAGTTGGCCCAAACGTGACCGCCTTCCGACTGGAAGAAGGTATGCTCCAGTCCGCACTCGGTGAGCAGGGCATCCAGTTTCTTCGAGTTGTCATACAGGAAGTCCGAAGTACCGCAAGCCAGGTAGTACAGTTTCACGCCTGCAGCCTTGAGAGCCTTGATCTGCTCGGGAGTAGAACTGCCCGCAGCCGACTGAGGACAGATATAGTCGAACATCTTGGGGTAGAGGTTGGTGGCCTTGATGGTGTGACCGCCACCCATCGACAGACCCGAGATGGCTCTTGCCTCGGGCTTGGCAATAGCACGGTATTCCTTCTCGATGAAGGGCACGATCTCCTCGCACAGACTCTTCACGTAGTCATCCGACTGCAATAACTCGCCATAGTTCTTCGTGCTCTTGGGCAGTCCCAGCGTCTGAGCCGCCTGCTCGTTGGGGTTACCGTTGGGCATCACCACGATCATGGGCTTGGCCAGTCCCTTCTCAATCAGGTTGTCCAGAATCTGCGCAGCACGTCCCATCGATGACCATGCCTCCTCGTCGCCACCCATGCCGTGAAGCAGGTACAGCACGGGGTATTTCTGACTCTTGTTCTTCTCGTAACCGTAGGGCGTGTACACCGTCAGTCGTCGGTTCATGCCCAGAATCTTGCTGTCATACCAACGGTGTGCCACCGTTCCGCGCTGGTTGGCCTCGTAGTAGTTCTCCGTGCGCTCGCCGGGTACGATCAGCATGTTCAGGTAGCGGGTACCGTCGCGTTGCACCATATAGTTCAGGGGGTCGTTCACCGTCACGCCATCCACCACGAAGTTATAGGTATAGATCTCTGGGGTAGGGGTGTCGATGGTCAGTTCCCAGACACCGTTGTTACCCTTCTTCATGGGCACACCGCCTCCGTAGTATTGTTGCTCGGGCATCCAGCTGCCAGCCAGGTTCACCACCGTAGCGTAGTTGGCGTTCAGTCGGAACGTCACCTTGCTGTTGTTGATCTCGGGCGACTTGATCTCGACGCCACGTCCGCCAAAGTTAAAGTTTGCCAATTCCTGTGCGTTGGCACTTCCCATGCTCATCAGGGCCAGGGACATCACGGTCAGTAGTTTTTTAGTTTTCATGTTATTCAAGTTATGTATTCTTGTTTTTCAATTCGCTTGCAAATATAGCATTTATTTCTGATATACAGAACAGTTTGCAAGAGAAAAGTTTGGCATGCCCTCTCAGTCTTTTTTCCTGGGATTCTCGATAGTAATATCAAATCCGTCTACCTTGGCATGTCCCATCTTGTAGTTTCCTGCTTTTTTCTGCGCCTCACTGGGGTTGGTATCCAACAGAACCTTTATGCTTCCCCTTCTTATCAAACAATTGTTTGACTACGACGGCCATTGGTTTGCTGGTAGTTGCCGTCATCGCCTTCCTTGTCAGACGACGCCACGCGAAGTGAAAAGTGCAAAGTAAATAGTTCTTTATTTTTGAGTTTCCATAAGATAAAACTAACGTCCGTTAACTCCCGTTAACTCCTGTTTACTTCCGTTAGTCCTTCGTGTGACGTGTGACAAGTGTGACAAGTGTGACAGAATCGCTACGCGAGGAACTGAGCCAGTCCTTCATTTCCATTCGTTTTTGAAGAATACAATAAATACACCTCATGTACAGCCTCGCTCTGCTCGTGGTACTGATGCTGTCCGCTTTCAACTTAAGTGCAAGCACTTGCAGAAACCGCCCAACATCACTCCCAGCCTACGGCCTCAGTACATTCGGTAAAATACAAAAAAACAAGCCCCCTCCATCTCCCCTCCAAAACTTTTGACTTGTTTCAAAATGTAGGGGAGGGGGCTCAGTTCCTCGGAAGGCGAAGCGGTATTTCTTGTATTTTACTTTTGAATATGTGTGCCCCGTAGGGGTGTGGAGTAATTCATGAACGGTCGATATGAGCGTGCTCATATAAGACCGAGAGTGAATAAGACCACAAGTGCGAAGCACCACCTATTCAAAAGTGTATTGATGGTATTTGTCTAAACCACACACAAAGCGATTCGTTAGATTCGAGTCATTGTCTACGTCGAAACCTTCGTGTTCAGGAAAAATGCCTTCTATAACCTCTATCCTCCGCTCAGCAGGCTTGCCCGATGCTTTCGTAGCAAAGCGGAGAAAGAACCTTCAATCATTCTCCGTCATTATGGCGGAGAGGGGCTTCCGGTATATCCGTGAGGAACTCATACGTTCCCTTCTCGTAGTCGATTTTGCAACAGAAATGCTGTATGCCATTGCTTATAATAATATAAGGAACGTGCATGCGCGTGTTGTAGCGCCAAATCTGGTCGAACACCTTCTGCGTAATCTGCACCGTAGGCGCCTTGTACTCCACGATCATCGCCGGCATCGCCTTCTCGTCATACACCACCGTGTCGCAACGCTTCTTCATGTCGCCCACCTGCAAGGAAATCTCGTTGCCGATGCACGAGGCAGGGTAGCCCTTCACCGTGATGAGGAAATGCACGAAGTGCTGCCTGACCCATTCCTCGGGCGTCAGGGCCACGTAGCGCTTGCGCAATGCGTCAAACACCATCGTGCGCCCCCCCTCTTGTTTCGTTTTCAAGGGCGCTGGTGGCAGATTCAGAACTTTTTCCATCATTCTAAGCGTATTATTTGGTACTTATTCGCCTAATTCGTATCTTTGCAGATAAGTAAGTGATCAGAACCAGGTTTACTTACTTACGCTTGCAAAGATACTATAAAAATATGAAAAGCAAACAAGAAATCGTTGAAAATTGGTTGCCCCGATATACAAAACATCCCCTTGAGGATTTCGGAAAGTACATCCTGCTGACCAACTTCAATAACTATGTCGACATCTTCTGCGAGGTGTTCGGCATCCCCGTGCCCGGTTACGAGTCGAACATGCGCATGGCAACCTCTGGCGACATCACCATCATCAACTTCGGTATGGGCAGTCCCAACGCAGCCATCATCATGGACCTCCTCACCGCCATCAATCCCAAGGCGTGCCTCTTCCTGGGCAAGTGCGGAGGCATCTCGCCCAAGTCACAGTTGGGCGACTTCATCCTGCCCCTGGCAGGCATCCGTGGCGAGGGAACCAGCAACGACTATTACCCGCCCGAGGTACCTGCGCTCCCTGCCTTCATGATGCAACGCGCAGTCTCGTCAGCCATCCGCGATTTAGGGCGCGATTACTGGACGGGCACTGTATATACCACCAACCGTCGCATCTGGGAGCACGATGACAAGTTCAAGGAATACCTGCTCACCACCCGCGCCATGGCAGTCGATATGGAGACGGCAACGCTCTTCACCTGTGGTTTGCACAACCACATTCCCACGGGAGCCCTCCTGCTCGTATCCGACAATCCCATGATGCCCGAGGGTGTCAAGACCAGCGAGAGCGACCGCATCGTGACGCAGAACTACGTGCATCAGCATGTCGAGATGGGTATACTGGCCATACAGAAGATCATCGAAGGCAACCGCACCGTACGTCACCTCAAGTTCGATTGGTAGGAGTGGGGCAAGACAAGCCTTAGCGTCTTTTTCTCCTTTGCGAGAAAACATTATATCATTCGGTCAAGTGAAAAGAAAAGATTGAAAAGTGAAAAGTGAAAAGTCTCCCGGCTACGACGAGATTATCCGCGATGTGCGAGCAGGTAACCTCTGCCCCGTGTACTACCTCATGGGCGAGGAGGATTACTACATCGACAAACTTAGTGAGTTCATCGTAGCAACCATATTACGCGAAGAAGAACGCGATTTCAACCTCGACATCCTCTACGGTGCCGAGACCAAGGCCAACCAGGTCATACAGTACGCCCAGGGACTCCCCGTGGGTTCGAAGTACCGTGTCGTACTCGTGCGCGAGGCACAGGCACTCGACGACCGTGAGGCACTGGCGCCCTATGTGGCACACTACAACCCCTCAACCGTGCTCGTCATTTGTCATAAGCACGGCAAACTCGATGCGCGACGCGAGTTATCCAAGGCCATCAAGAAGGTGGGCGTGCTCTTCGAGTCCAAGCGCCTTGCCGACTACCAGTTGCCAGGCTTCGTCTCGTCCTATTTCAAGCGCAAGGGACTCGATTGCGAGCCCGCAGCCGCCCAGATGCTCTCAGAGTTCGTAGGAAGCGACCTCAGTCGCCTCTCGTCCGAGATGGACAAACTGCTCCTCTCGGTGCCACAGGGCGGCATGAAGGTCACTCCGGCACTCATCGAGGAGCACACCGGCATCAGCAAGGACTACAACAATTTCGAGTTGCAGAACGCCCTTGCCATGCGCGATGTACTCAAAGCCAACCGAATAGTAAAATACTTTAACACAAATCCGCGCGGTTTTGCGTTACCACTTACGCTTGCCTCGCTTTTTGGCTTCTATTCCGACCTCATGATGGCCTATTATGCCCCCGCCAAAGACGAGGCATCGGTAGCCCAATGGCTGGGCAAAAGCACCTGGGCGGTGCGTCAGTCCATCATTCCCGCCATGCAGCGCTACAAAGCCACCAAGGTCATGCAGATCCTCGCTGAGATCCGTCAGACCGACGCCAAGGGCAAAGGGGTAGGAGGGTGTCGCACCACCCCTGGAGACCTCCTCTGCGAACTCGTCTTCTTTATACTTCACGATAATTAACAGCCCCTCTCCGTCGCTCGCGACGGAGATTTTTTTTTCTTTTTCTCCCCCTCTCTCTAACCTCCATACTCCATCATCCATCATCATCCTCCATCATCCATCCTCCATCATCCATCCTCCATCGTCCGCTCATCGGGCTTGCCCGATGCTTCGCCCGTAGGGCAGAAGAACCTCTCATTTCCCCCTCTCGCGCCAACCCTTTCTCTAACCTTTAACCAATAACCTTTAACCTTTAATCATTCTAAGTTATATCCCCTCCCTTTTCCTCCCTCATGGCGCCTTTTTCCACCCCTCTGGGAGGTGTTTTGTAGCGACGAAAGGGTGCTTTTCCCCCTCAAAAAACGCTCTTTGCCCCAAAAAGGCAAACAGGAATTTTATGCCTTATTTCCGTTGTTTTTAGTCAGTTAGGCACGTTTTACACGCGCTGAGAATCGCGTAAAAAATCTCGTTTCGAACCATTATTTGCCACAAAATAAATTCCTAAATTTCAGCACACCAAATTATAGATTTACATAATTTAACATATGGATATGTAAACAAATCTACATTCGCACTTTACATTTCTAAACCTAAATTCTTGCACCTTGAACTTTACATTTGTAAACTTACGAATTTCAATTTCTATTTCAAAACTTTAAGTTTGTATAATCAACAATTTGAATATGCAAATGGATAAAAATCACCCCACCTTTACAAATGTATAAGTACTTAAAACCCAGTGCTATACAATGATAGGTATAAAAACTCACCTTATAAATCTTGTAAAAATATGTGAATTTACGCAAGTTGCAAATTTCACCCTCGCCGAAAAAGCATTTTAAGGTACTGAAAGTCAGATGCTTTTCGTATTTTATCAAAGTGTAAACTACAAATACTTACGTTTTGCGTTATGCACAACCCCTCCAGAAGGGTGTGCAAAGACCGACTACGGTTCAAAAAATGTAAAATATAGGATTCAAAACACAAAAACACACTTCGATTTTCAATTTTGACATTCAAATTTTGGTTTGTATTCTTCTTTTTCTTATCTTTGCGACCGAAAAAACACCCCACACCCCCGTGGTGGTAAAAATCAACAAAACCGAAGAGATGAAAAATCGCATTCAGCAACTCATGAAGAGTAAGGAGATGACACAGCAGGAATTCTCGCGAACGACAGGAATTTCGGCCGCATCACTCTCGAGTATTTTCAACGGACGCACAGCGCCCACCATGAAGCATGCCGAGGCATTGCATCGCACCTTTCCCGCCCTGAATATGTCGTGGCTTCTCTTCGGCGAGGGTGACATGTACCAGTCCGCCACCGACACCACCGACGACGTTTCCGTTGTCGAGTCACCCCTGACTCCCGACGGTTCACAACCCACCTATTCCCCCTCCGACGCATCACGTCCCCCCTATGCACCCACCGACGGAACACATCCCTATAACCCCACGGCAACGGCTGGCGCTCCCGTCGGCCCCATGCACACCGCACCCACCTCAAGGGCGCAGGGACAGTTCTTCGATCCCGCCGTGCCTGCAACGTCGCATCC
>JAZUKS010000086.1:0-4907 GCA_045643405.1 Bacteroidaceae bacterium
TCTGAGGGTGCCAAGGCCATCACCGCTATGCCCGAGGGCATCAACACCAAGACCATCAACGGCATCACCGTTCCCGACGGAACCGATGCTTCTGTGGCTTGTTTCAATGCCGGTTACTACATCAACACACTTGCATTCGAAGTAGGTGAGGATGGTGAGGCAACCATCGGTTTGAAGCTCGACGAGACCATTGGTACCAACGACTACATCGTTGTGGGTGCCTGGAATCTGTACTACTATGGCGACAACAGCAATGCCGGACTCAGCGAGAGCGAGGTTTCTACGCTCATCGTCAACAGCAACTTCGATCCCGAGAAGGGTAGCAAGGATGAGAAGCGCATCGATGGTTGGGATGTATCGGGTGCATTGAATGGCTACAAGAAGTATACCGCTTCATTCAACAAGGGTACATTCTACCTGGGTCAGAAGTTGACATCACTTCTTGAGGGTACTTACAAGGTTACCGTTCATACCTACTACCGTGCTGGTTCTTACGAAGAGGAAGAGGCTAACATCAATGCTGGCAAGGACACTCATCTCTGCAAGCTGTTTGCCAATACCGCCGACAAGAACAACGAGGTGGCAGTAGTCAACCTCTCTGAGGGTGCCAAGGCCATCACCGCTATGCCCGAGGGCATCAACACCAAGACCATCAACGGCATCACCGTTCCCGACGGAACCGATGCCTCAGTAGCTTGTTTCGATGCCGGTTACTATCTCAACGAACTGTCGTTCTATGTGGGCAATGATGGTGAGGTTACCATCGGTCTGAGACTCGACGAGACCATCGGTACCAATGACTACATCGTTGTAGGTGCCTGGAAGCTCTATTACTACGGTAGTGGCAATCATGTAGATGATGCCGATTCGGTAGAAGAGGTTGAGGAGTCTGTCATCGAGATGGTTCCCGTAGCATACTACAACGTGAACGGTGCTCGCATACCCGGTTTGCAACGTGGCATTAACCTCGTCAAGATGAGCAACGGACGTGTTGTGAAGATGATGGTTAAGTAAGCCGTTTCGCCGGATGGGAACCCAGCAATAACGGTTCCTGTCTCCGCTAATAATTCCGCATTTTGCGGTGTCTTTCAAAAAACTTACAGAAAGACACGCAGAATGCGGATTTTTTTCTTTATCTTTGCAATACGAATAAGACTTATTCAAGTTTCGCAAATTCAACTTGGTTGGTTTGCAGTTCCGGGTTGCTTTACGGGTAAGGTGTTATCACCTCACAACCATACAACCTCACAACCATACAACCTCATAACCATACAACCTCATAACCAAAAAAAACTTATAATCAAATAACCTAAAACTTCAGTATGAAAAAAATCATCCTTGCAACCATGATGCTGTTGTCTCTGCCTGTTATGGCAAAGGACAATGGTAAGAAGACAAGTGGTAACCCTATCTTGCCAGAGTTTCACGCAGATCCAGAGGTGTTGTACTCCAACCAGACGGGCAAGTTCTACATCTACTCTACTACCGATGGCGCTCCAGGCTGGGGTGGCTATTACTTTACCGTATTCTCAAGTCCCGACCTGGTGACTTGGACGCACGAGGGTATCATGCTCGACCTGCAAACCCAGGTGTCTTGGGCGAGTGGCAATGCCTGGGCGCCTTGCATTGAGGAGGTGAAGCAGAAGGATGGTTCGTATAAGTACTATTTCTATTTCAGCGGGCACGATGTGAAGCGCGACCGCAAGTCTATCGGCGTAGCTGTGGCCGACTCGCCCACAGGACCTTTTGTTGACTTCGGACAGCCTATTGTCTATGACTTGCCCGAAGGTGTGCGTGGCGGTCAGCAGATCGACGTGGACGTGTTTACCGACCCCGTTAGCGGAAAGCACTACCTGTACTGGGGTAATGGCTATATGGCAGGTGCAGAGCTTAGCGATGACATGACGAGCATTGTGCCCGGCACCACCAAGGTGCTTACGCCCCAAGGCGGTAGCCTGAAGGACTATGCCTTCCGTGAAGGTGCCTATGTGTTCTATCGCAATGGCAAGTATTATTTCCATTGGAGTGTAGACGATACGGGTTCGCCCAACTATCATGTGGCATACGGCACCAGCGACAGTCCTCTTGGTCCTATCACCGTAGCCGAGAAGCCCATCGTGCTTATCCAGGATGCAGGCAAGGAGATCTACGGTCCTGCCCACAACAGCGTGCTGCAGATTCCTGGTCGCGATGAGTGGTATATCGTGTATCATCGTATCAACAAGGGGTATCTCTTCCCCAAGCCCAATGGCCCCGGCTTCCATCGTCAGGTGTGCATCGACCGTATGTACTTCAACGAGGACGGAACCATCAAGCAGGTTATTCCCACCCGTGAAGGCGTAGCTCCCCTGAAGGGTAAGGTAAAGAAACAGAAGTAACAGGTTCTGCATGGATAATGTAGGATAGACGCCCCTGCTGCGCAAAGCGAAGGCACGAAGTCATCTTTCTCCACAAAAAGGTTGGATTGAGATACTTCGTGCCTTCGTGCGTTGTATGCCTTTGAGCATCATGCTGTGAACTTTAGGAAGTTATTTTTTTACCATTACTTATGCTCTTAGGTGCACCTTACTTTCACTCGATTGAAACTTGGAGGAGCAAAGTATGTTGGTTTAACCTCTCTGCTCCTCAACTTTGTACGTCGAAAACTGTTAGCGGGATGCGTATTGTGTCAGAGGTGACCTCATCGTTTCATTGACTCCAACCACTTGTAGAATGGAGATTCGGTATAGCCTTGGCCTGAAGACGACATTTTTGTTTTCGCAATGCGACGTGGCACCCAGGGAGTGGCTTTCTGGCTCGTTGCCTCGTTGGCTGGCTGATTTGTAGCCTCGTTGTCTTGTTGACTCGTAATGCTCATAGCGGCCATCTCTTCGTCTGTGCGCTTCATGATGTTCGACTTCTCCCACAGTGTCTCGTCGTAGCCGGCACGCTGAACACTTCCCAGCAGGTTTTCGTCCAAGCGCATCCCCTTGACCTTCTTGTCCGCCTCCAAGTTTCCGTTCTTCTGCAATCCCGTGCTGAGGTCTATGTCATCCACATTGTACAGCACGCATTTTGATGTGACGTTAAGGCCATGGCTAATCATGGTACAGTCCATGTTGGACACCTCGGTGTAGCCCTTCGAATGGTCGAAGGTTATGCGGAGGTACATGAGCATGGCAGAATGGGAGCGATAGCTGCCCATGTCCAGTGTCAGGAATATGTTTTGCACCTCACCCTCGAAGCGCAACAGGTGCAGGGTGTTGGCATCTACGTAGAGTTTGCCTACGACGATACCGTCGTCGTACCAGTATTTGAAACTTCGGTTGAACACAAAGACGTAGTACTTGCCATTTGTGCTGTCGCTGACTTCCTGCAACGTTAGGCCAGCGTAGTGCTTTTTCAGGAAGCTGTTCGAGAGGTAGGGGTTAAGGGGCGAGGTGGTGTTCGGCCAGAACTTCGTGCTTGTGAACCAGGGACCCATCTCAAGTATGTGATGGAAGTTCTGGGCGTCTTTCTTGTCCAGCTTCCCTTGTTCCAGCTCCTCGCCCCGTCCGTAGCGTCCCTTCACCACAGCGATGTCACGCAAGTGGCCCATTGAACGGGCAGTCAGGAAGGCCTCTACCAACTCGCTGTTTTCCTTGTAGGTCGTGAGCATTCGCATGAAGTACTGTGCCTCCTCCTTCTTGTGTTCGCTGTGCTCCTGCTTCAGTTGTTTGTTTATCTTCAAAAGCAGAGGCATTGGGTCATGGGCAGTCACCGTCAGCTCACCCATAGTGTTGGTCCATGGCGAGAGACGTACGGTGCCGGGCATCTTGCTGGCCTTTACGCTATGCTTCTCGTAGCCTATGAAGCTGAAATGCACTATGCCGTCTGGGTCGGCTTGGAAAGAGAAGTCGCCCACGCTGTTGGCAATGGCCATTTTGTCCTGTCCATTGGCCTTGTATTGTATCTTTACGTATGGCAGCCGTTCGCCAGTAACGGCATCAACCAAGCGACCCTCCACCTTGATATGTTGGGCGAGGGCAATAGTGGTGCACAGCAGGGATAGGATAAGTGAAAGTGCTCTTTTCATGCTTTGAGGAGTTTTTGTTTTAGATATTCATTTCCTTGTTTGCCTCTTCAACGCGCTTCATAATCTCCTCCTCCTTGTCGGCATAGAGGTCGTAGAGTAGGAGGGAGTTGCGCTTTGTCATCTCCTTAGTGAAGGCATTGTTGTAGAGGCGCATGCCGCCCACGCTGAGCGACTCGAAGTGCAGTTTGTACCAACCTACCTTAAGACCGAGCGTCCAGGCACGCATGCAGAGTTCGTAGTCATCGCTCTGGAAGGGAGCGAAGCGGTAGTCGATGTGATGAAGGTGCTGGTGATAGAGTTCGCGGTTGATCCACATCGGAGCACGATTGACAGACATCACGAAGCAGAAGTCGCCATGGCTCATCTCCTCGCTTGTGTACGACTTCTCGCCCTGTTCATTGAGACAGAAACGTACGCGGCGACCATCGCAACCGCCCAGGATAACCATGTCGGGATGCTGCTCGAAGAGGCTCACGGCACGCTCTACCCACTCCGTGCCGGGTATCTTGTCGTCGTCCTGAAGGAGAGCCACATAACGCCCGTTGCAGAATCGCAGACACTTGTCGTAGGTGATGTTCTCGTAGAGGTCGTTGGCACGTACCAGGAACTCATTGGCTCCGGTCAGTGCCGCAGCCAGACGCTGGGTGTGCTCCAGGCTCGAACCGTCATCGATGACGATGATCTCGCTGTTGGGGAAGGCGCGTAGCTGGGGCAGGAAGGAGCATACCTGCAAACTCTTGTCATGGCTCTGCACCACGAAGCTGACCAATGGCTCCTTGATGTGACCCTTGGCAGCCCATGCTGCATAGCAGCGACCACCTTTCTGTGCCTTGCCTGTTCGCTTCAGCAGCGA
>JAZUKS010000087.1:0-10302 GCA_045643405.1 Bacteroidaceae bacterium
CCGCCAGCAACTGCCTTAGCGAACATTTCACGGGTGTTCACCAAACCCAATTCTTTGTAACTTGTCATAGTTAAATTAAGAATTAAAAATTAAAAAACACTTATAATTTTATATTTAGTTTTCTTTCACAATGTAGGTCACCGTGGGGAGGTGGTCGCTATAGCCATCCAACCATACACCACCCGACGTGGTGCGCTTGGGCGAACCTTTATACTTGCCTGTCTGATTTATCATATAATCACGACGGAATATCTGATAACTGTGCAGAGTCAGTTCCTTGTAACTCTTATTGGTACGACCGTCAATCATGTTCTTGCTGAACACAATCTGATCGAAGAGGTTCCATCCACCCTGGTAGGCCAAAGTTCCCTGACCTTTGCCACGCAGAATCTCCCACCAAGGATTGAAGAACTCGCCTGCTTTCACGTCCTTTTCCTTACGCTTGGCGCCCAATGACTGCGACATAGAAGTATTGTCGGGATCATCGTTCATATCGCCCATCACAATGACGTGCATTTTGGGGTTTGCCGCACATATGCTATCTGAAAGATGACGTACCTGCTTGCCAGCCCAGTCACGGAACTTGTTCTCTGCACCACGGCTAGGCCAATGGCATACGATTACGGTAAGGTCATCGCCTGCCAACTTGCCCTGTACGGTAAGATAACCACGGGTGGTATGCGAGTTGTCGCCATTCTCGTAGACATACGGTTGAAGGAAATACTTCTCTACAGCAAAAGCCTTGGGGTTATAGAGCAAGGCACAATCTACACCGCGCTTATCCGGTCCCTCAATGTGGATATACTTATAACCACGCTCCTTCATGCAAGGCTGCTTGATAAGGTCGTCAAGCACACGATGGTTTTCCACCTCAGAAAGGCCAATGATGCTGGCACCATAAGGAAGTTTGTCTGTTCCAATATCACAAAGCACCTTTGACATATTCGCCAACTTATGCTCATACTTCAACTTAGTCCAATGATAGGAACCATTGGGAAGAAAATCATAGTCATTCTTGCCTTCGTCATGAATGGTGTCGAACAGGTTTTCCTGATTGTAGAAAGCCACAGCATGACACACCAACTGGCGGTTTTGAGCAAACAAAGCCACACTAAGCGCGACGAGTGCAGTAAGAAACAAACATGTTTTTCTCATAACCATATGCTTTAACTTCCATATTTCGATACAAAGATAAGGCCTTTTGATGACATTATAAAGGTTTTATCGCTTTTTTTTATCTTTTGTACGTCTATCTGCACTTTTTTTGTTTACTTTGCACAAAATAATCAATAAAACACAATTGAAAATCTCTTTATGAAAAAGAAATTTCAGCTTACTGCATTGCTGACACTGACTGCCACATGCAGTTTCGCACAAACCGCCACGACGCAAGAAACTGAGAAGGACATAAAGCAGGACAACTCTGCATTCCTTTTTTCTGAATCTCAGTTGGGCGAAGACGATGACATGACACAGAACGTCATCATGGTAAACTCAAACACCAACCTTTATACAAGTAACGTGGGATATCTCTGGAGTCCCGTTCGTTTTAAGTTCCGTGCCTACGCTTCGCATTACAACGACATCTACATGAATGGCGTACAGGTGAACAACTTGGAAAACGGTCAGTTCAACTACTCTACCGTGGGTGGCATGAACGATGCAACACGCAACCAGGATGCAGCAAGTCCTTTCGAAGCCAACGCATTCAGCATGGCAAGCATCGGAGGCAGTAACAACTACGACTTCAGGGCAAGCAATTTTGCCTCTGGCAACAAGGTGACGCTTTCTGCTGTCAACCGCAACTATTCAGCACGTGCCATGTACACCTATGGAACGGGGCTTACCTCAAACGGATGGGCCTTCTTCGGAACAGTGGGATACCGTTGGGCCAACATGAATACGGCAGCTGTAAATGGAACTTTTTATAACAGCTTAGCTTATTTCATGGCAGTACAGAAGGTCATCAACGACCAACATTCTTTGAACCTGGCTGTATGGGGCAATCCCACCGAGCGTGCCCAACAGGGTGCGTCGACCGACGAGGCTTATTGGTTGGCCAACGACCGTCAGTACAATCCGTATTGGGGTTACCAGAATGGAGAGAAACGCGCCAGCCGTATCGTTAACAACTTCGAACCCAGCGCATTGCTTACATGGGACTATCAGATTAATGACAACATGAAACTGACCACCAGCGCATTTGCCAAGTATGCCATGTACAGTGCAACACGCCTCAACTATAACGGTCAGAACCCTGCTCCCGACTACTGGAAGAACTTCCCCTCATACAATTATGACGTTTGGGGAACCATCGATGGTAACAAAACAAAAGAAGATTACGATGCATGGGTAGAAAGTCGTGACTACTGGATGGCAAGCGACCGCAACCGTCAGATTGACTTCGACAAACTATATTACACCAACCAGCAACTTAACACTGTTGGCAAAGATGCCGTTTACTGGATAGAGGCAAAGCACAATGACCATCTGGCAACCAGCCTGGGTAGCACCTTTGACTGGAACATCGCCAAGAACAAGAACCTGCGTATTGGTTTGCAGTTGGCCAGCAACAAGGGCATGCACTACTCAACCATGGAAGATATGTTGGGTGGAACCAATTTCCACAACGTGAACACTTATGCCGAGGGCGACTATGCCAGCTCTGCCAGCGAGATTCAGTATGACCTGAACAATCCCAACGGAGTAGTGAAAGAGGGCGACAGGATGAGATACGATTACGACATCATCAGCCAGAACGCCAAACTCTGGGCAGCCTATGTGTTAGACAAAGGCATCAGCCATAACTACTTGTCAGCAAAAATCGGAGGTAGTCAGATGTGGCGTAACGGCCATATGCTCAACGGATTCTACGACCCTAGCAAGGGATGGGACAAGAACGCCTCATACGGCAAGAGTCAGACTGGCAGATTCCTGGACGGTGGCATCAAAATGGGAACTACGCTGAACCTCGGAAAGGGAAATGCAATAGCCATGGGCATCGGTTACGAGGCACGCGCTCCTCACGCAAGCGTTGCCTTTGTAAGTCCTGAGATGAACAACAACTTCGTTTCAAACCTCAAGAACGAGAAGGTGTTCAGCGGGGAACTAAGTTATGTTCTGAACACCAGTTGGATGCGCTTAAATCTTACAGGTTACTATACGCACACCTACGACGGAACCGAATGGCAGAACTTCTATTTCGATGACGTAAACAGTTTTACCTATGTCAGCATGACAGGCGTAGAGAAGGACTATTATGGTGCTGAACTGGGTGCCAAGTTCAAGGTAAATAGTAACTTCGACATCAACCTTACCGGAACCATCGCTGAAGCAAAGTATGCCGACGACACACACGTCGACTACATGCTCTCTACCAAGGGAACCAACAATACCGATATTTGCTATAACAAGAATATGCGCGAAAGCGGTACACCCCTTGCAGCCATCGGCGTAGGACTCAGCTACCGCATCAACCGTTGGTACATCGACCTCAATGGCAATTACTACGATCGTATCTATCTGTCGTACAGTCCCTGCATGCGCTATGGAAAGACTCTGGCCACAGCCGGCAACATCGACAACGACGGAACACACATCGTACCCGATCAGGCAAAGGGCAAAGGAGGATTTATGCTTGACTTCTCTCTGGGCCACCAGTTCCGTGTGGGCCATCATCCCCTCAGCGTAAACCTGATGCTTACCAACATACTCAACAACCGAAGCATCTGCACAGGCGGTTACGAGCAAAGCCGTAGTGACTACAGCACGAACAGTACTACAGGCACAACCAGTCAGCGTACTTACAGTTTCTCGAACAACCCCAAGAAATTCTACGCTCAGGGTATTAACGGTATGCTGAACATCAACTACCGATTCTAATTAGAATTGAACTTGATTATTGAAAATAGAAAAACAAGATAATATGAAAATCAAAAACATATTTCTCCTCCTTTCCATTAGCGCCTGCACCGGTCTTGCCACCTCTTGTATGGACAAGGATTGGGAAACACCCGCCTTTGAGCAGGTTCCTTACGGAAACAACGATATTCAGGAAACGAATGTCATCAACATTGCCCAACTCAAGCAGATGTACCCCAGTTACGCAGCCAATTACACTTGCACCCTCATGAACAAGGATGCCCAGTTGAAAGTGTATGTAACCGGCAATGACATCAGCGGCAACCTGTACAATGCTATCGCCGTGCAGGACGAAAATGGCGATGCCATGATTGTCGCCATCTCAGAAGGCAGCATCTACGGATACTTACCCGTCGGTCAAGAACTTCTGATTGACACCAAGGGATTGTATATCGGCGGTTATGGTAGCCAACCACAAATTGGTCTTCCCTACACCAACAGTAGCGGTAACACATACGTCAGCAGAATGAGTAGCAGTACCTGGCAGAAACACTTCAAGATTCTTCCCAGCAAGCATGAGGTCATCATACCAGAATATACCGTTGACGAATTCAAGCAACTGAGCATCGACAAAGACTGTGGCAAACTTATGACACTGAAAGGAGTAAGCATCAAGGACGCAGACGGCAAGAAGACATGGGCCAGCGAATCGGACGCAGGAACACAGACCAGTGTCACCCTCTATTTCAAAGAGATGAGCTACACATACGAAATCTACACCAGCACGTACTGCAAGTTTGCCAACGACCCCATCCCTACCGGTAAGATGAACCTCACGGGTATATGGAAGCGTTACAACAACTACTGGGAGTTGATTATCCGCGATATCAACGACATCGAGATTATCAAATAAACAAGTCATTTTGAATTGTAACAAATAAAAACAAGATATTATCATGAGAAAGTTTTGGAAATCATTTATGATTGTACTCGTCAGTGCTTTCGCACTGGTTAGTTGCGAAGATGTTCCCTCACCCTACCCCAACCCTAACGTAGGAGAAGACGAAGGTGGCAATACAGAACAAGACATTGCTCCCATTGGTGACGGCACCTTGGAGAGTCCCTACAATGTAGCAGGTGTCATTGAATACATCAACACACTGGAAGCAGAAGTAACCTCGGACAAGGCAGTTTACGTAAAGGGTAAGGTTAAGGCCAACAATACCACAGAGTCAACCATCAGCCAATATGGCAACATGACCTTCACCATGATTGACGAAGGTAACACCACAAAAACCTTTACCGCCTTCCAGGTATATGGTCCTGGTAACAAGAAGTTCGCATTAGTTGAGGACATCAAGGAGGGCGACGAAGTAATTGTATACGGTAAGGTTGTTAACTACAAAGGTAATACTCCCGAGACAGAAGGAAAGGGCAATGCATACGTGTACTCTATCAACGGAGTTGGTGGCACCGATGCTCCCAGCACACCTGCCGATGCGATTGAGGTAACCTGCGCAAAAGCAGCAGAACTCTGCAACGCACTGGAGGATGGTGCATCTTCTGATGAGACATACAGCATCACAGGTTACATTACCGACGTCTATTCAACTATCAGCAAAGGACAGCAGTCGTTCTGGATGGCAGATGAAAAGGATGGTGCCAAGGTTATTCAAGCATATTGGGCAAACCTGCCCGAAGGTGTAGAAGCATTCACCAAGGGTGCAAAAGTAACGATTACCGGCAAATTGCTCAAATACGTTAAAGACGGGACTGTTACTCCTGAAGTAAAGAACGCAGATGTTGTAATCCTCGAAAACGGAAACAATGGTGGAAATGACCAGCCCTCTGCTGGCGAGGTAAAGCACATCACCATTGCAGAGTTCCTGAGCAAGGCTGACACCCAAACCACCTATGAGTTGACCGGCATCGTAAAGAACATTGCCAACACCACATACGGAAACTTTGACCTCGTTGAAGGCGAAGCATCCATTTACATCTATGGCTTGCTCGACAAAGAAGGCAACGCAAAGAACTTTGCCAACCTCGGTATCAGCGAAGGCGACGAAGTTACCCTGACAGGTGTTTATGTTGACTACAATGGCAAGGCTGAGATCAAGAACGCACAATTCATCAGCGTAAAGAAAGGCGAGAACAACGGAGGTAACGACAATGGTGGCAACACCATTGCTACCACATTGGAGAATGGCGACTTTGAAACATGGGTCAGCAATTCACAGCCAACAGGATGGAAGAGTGCCTCTACAGCAAGCAATGCCACATTGAGCAAGTCAACCGATGCTCACAATGGCAGTTGCTCTGTAAAAGTAGCTGGCGATGAAAGCGCCAACAAGCGTCTTGCTTCTCAAGAGATTGAACTTGAAGCTGGTACCTATGAGTTCGCATTCTATGCCAAGGCTACCACAGAAGACGTTGCCCAGGTGCGTCCCGGTTATGTACCAGTTACCGATGGTAAGGTCGGTAATTATGTATATGGTGAATATGCAAACGTCAATGCATCAGAATGGACCTTGGTGAAATACGAGTTAAAGCTCGACAGCAAGACCACAGTTTGCATGGTGGTTATGAACCCCAAGAAATCAAGCTATTCTTCTGGCAAGGATGTCCTTGTAGACGATGCTACCTTGACGAAGAAATAAAAAAGAACATTGCGAAAACTGATAGAACAAACATGCCTATCAGGCTGTAGCAAAAGAGTATTGCTACATCAATTCATACCTTGAAGAGCCTCCTTTTACGGAGGCTCTTCTTGTTTTGCACGTTTCCTGTCACTTTGAAACACGTGCATTTGCATAGTTATCTTTTTATTTCTACCTTTGCATTCAAATTAAAAGAACGACAATGAAGAATACTAAATACTTTTTGCTTTTGCTGTGTGCCTTGCTATGTGCCTGTGGCAACGATGAACCGTCTATGGGCGGAGGAAACAAAACCACAAATACCAATGCCAACGGATATGTAGCAAACGGTGCCTGCGAACTCCGCAACACAAACTTCAATGACATTGCCAAACGTCTGGAAATGCCAAAACTGAAAGGCGGAAACGATAACATGTTTGTAGTTCACTCGCTGTCTGACGCCAGCATTAACTATTGTATGGAATACGACTGTGGGAAATTGGCTTCGCGCTGGACGGCATACCAGTGGTACACGAACTTTAGCAGTAAAGAGTCTACATGGAACCGCAACTCGTGGAAATATGGAGAGACATTCAACGGATATGGTGGAAACGGAGATCCGTTCCAACCAGACCCCCTCATACCCAGAGAGTTCCGCACGGAACTTGACGACCATCGTAGCAATGGGCACGACCGTGGCCACATGTTAGGTTCTGCCGACCGTCTCAACACGAAAGAAGCCAATGGTCAGACCTTCTACCTAAGCAATATGCACCCACAATTGAATGCATTCAATGCACAAGGTATCTGGTTCAACCTGGAAGAGAAACTCCGCAAACAATACGACACCGCCAGTTTCCGCGACACACTATATGTAGTTAAGGGTGGAACCATCGACAACAACATGTTTGGGTATGCCAAGGGGTATTCTGGTCGTAAACTGATAGTACCCCAATATTTCTACATGGCCATTCTCTGCAAGAACAGTAGCAGTACACAAGGAGGCTACAAAGCCATTGCCTTCTGGATGGAACACAAAGCTAATTCAGACACCAACATCAAGTCGTATGCCATCAGCATCGACGAACTGGAACAGAAAACTGGCATTGATTTCTTCTGCAACCTTCCCGATGACATCGAGAATGCAGTTGAATCCAATATTTCAACTGCAGCCTGGGGACTCTGACAATGATGAGGACTGTTCATCTCTTTATTACGGTAATCGTCAGCTTGCTTTGCAATGATACAACACTTGCAAAGCAAGCTATACTTTCTACTGAGTCCGAAAAGGTCACCATTTACCCGGATAAATCCGCCGACAATCCCAAGGCCATCAATGAACTGCTGAATCGCATCGGTGGAAAAGAGGCCAACAAACGTTTCATCACACGCTTGGATAAAGGACTCTCGCAAAATGGCAAGGACATTTTCTGCATTTCTTCAAAAAACGGAAAGCCCTACATTGAAGGTAGCAGTATCACGGCCATCAGCACCGGCCTCAACTGGTATCTCAACCATTATGCTCATATCAACCTCAGCTGGAATCAGTTGACAACAGACCTCAAAAAGGTCACGCTTCCACTCCCCAAGAACAAGGAAACGCATCAGTGCAATGCCGATTACCGGTATTACCTGAACTATTGTACTTTTGGATACTCCATGACACCCTGGACGTGGGAACGCTGGGAAAAGGAGATTGACTGGATGGCATTGCACGGTGTCAATATGCCCCTACAGATTATTGGCATTGAAAAGGTCTGGAAAGAGTTCCTGATGCTTGACTATGGCTATAGCGAGGAGGAAGCAGAAGATTTCGTAGCGGGTCCGGCTTTTATTGCCTGGTGGGGCATGAACAACCTGGAAGGCTGGAGCGGTACACACGACGATGCATGGTATGACAGACAAGCGGAATTAGGCCGTAAAATCTGCAAGCGTGAACGCGAACTGGGAATGCAACCCGTACTGCCTGGTTTCAGCGGTATGATACCAAGTAACTTCGAAGAAAAAACCGGCAAGGAAACTGAGCAAGCCAACCTTTGGTGCCATTTTCAGCGACCTGCCATACTATCACCGACCGGTAACGAGTTTGCCAATGCTGCACAAAAGTATTACAGACGTCTTACGCAGGTTCTGGGAACATCACAATACTATTCGATGGATCCATTCCACGAAGGAGGAAGCATCAGTAGCGGTAAGTACAGCGAGGGCTACAAAGCCGTCTTCGATGCTATGAACACGAACTGCGGAGAAGACACGCAATGGGTAATACAACAATGGCAATGGTCAAATCATCAAGCAACATCGCTTACCGCCGTACCATCCGGCCGACTCATTGTACTGGATCTATACAGCGATGGACAACCTGCCTTTGAACACTACAATGGTTATGCGCCTCAGCATGCCATATACTGTACCATCCCTAATTTTGGAGGTCGAACAGGTTTCATGGGACGACTTTCCAAACTATCCCAAACCTATTTTGCATTCAAGAACCAGTACAACAGCATCAAAGGAATTGGTGCTGCACCCGAAGCCATAGAGAGTGTTCCGATAGTATATGACTTGCTTTTTGAACTACCTTGGATGGAGAAGGAACCCTCAGTATCACAATGGATGAAAGAATATGTCAGGGCTCGTTACGGAACAGATAACGCCGATGCACAAAGGGCGTGGCAAACCATCCTTGCAACAGCCATGAACGAGGCCACGGCACTGCAAGGACCACATGAGAGCGTGATGTGCGCGCGTCCCGATTTATCCGTAGAACATGTCAGTACTTGGGGAGGTTGTAATATCTTTTATGACCGGCAACAACTGATCGTAGCAGCCAAAGACCTATTGAAAGCATCAGAGACAATTGGAACAAAGGGAAGCATAGGTGCAGAAAATATGAGCTATGACCTCACAGATGTGGTTCGGCAGTGTTTAAGTGACTATAGCAAGGATTTGCTTACCGAAATCAAATACGCCTATGAACATGGTGATATGACAAGGTTCAACCACTTGCGAACAACATTTCTTGACCTAATAATCGACACAGATCGTCTATTGGGAACCAACCGCATGTTTCGTTTAGGCAACTGGACGTCAATGGCGCGAAATGCCGCAAAAGAAGTTAAGGGCGCTACGACTGCTACCCCTGACTGGCTGGAACTATGCAATGCACGGACACTCATCACAACCTGGGGAGACTGGAAGCATAGTGAATACGGAGGATTGCGCGACTACAGTTACAGGCAATGGCAAGGAATGCTTAGGGATTACTATTACCCAAGATGGAAGTATTGGTTTGAACATGACATGCAAGCACCCGAAAATGGATGGTTTTATAGCGAATGGAACTGGGCACACGAGTTGGAAGGCGAATGGGGTGCCAATGAAAAAGGACGTAAGATGAAAGAGAAACGTACCTATTACACACCCGAACCGGAAGGCGACTCACAAACCATTGCAAAGGAGATTATGCAGAAGTATATGGGCGAAAAACAAGCGTTTTAACCCTAAAATATATGGGATTAGTGCATTTTTTTACAAATTTGCATATTTTTTCCATCAATCGGATGCTAATATTCAATTTATTATCGTACCTTTGCACCCGATAATTATTAACCCGCCCCTTATCTTCTTCCAAAAGCAGGGAAATTCGGGGGCACAAAACTATAATAAAATGAAAGAAGGACTTCATCCCGAGAATTATCGTCCCGTAGTGTTCAAGGATATGAGCAACGGTGACATGTTCCTGAGCCGCTCAACCGCAAAGACCAACGATACCGTTGAGTTCGAGGGCGAGACTTATCCCGTA
>JAZUKS010000088.1:0-7734 GCA_045643405.1 Bacteroidaceae bacterium
CGCCGATGGTCACATCGAGTTCGACTACACCGACCCCACCACGCCCGTGAGCGGCGTGATCACCAATGGTGCCGCTGCACAGAAGGACTTCCTCTTCACCAGCAAGGTGATGGAGAAGGGCACTAAGGACACGAAGAACCACGTGCTCCTCTACCACGCCCTTACCGGAGTGAAGTTCCAGTTCGGCAACGTCGATCAGGAGGTGAAGACGACCATCAACAAGGTTACCCTCAAAGGCATCAAGGCCAATGGTCGCTGTGCCATCAAGCCCAACTATACCGATGACTACGCCAGCAACGGCAACACTAACAACAAAAAGGGAGCGGCTGCAACCAAGTCTTCTGACTGTTCCACCTGGACAAAGCACAGCACGGACGAAGATCTTATGGTGGACTACTCACAGACGTTTAGCGGCGTGGTGGACTATGCAAAGGGTGACGGCAGCAATTTTGCCGACAGCTTCTACGACACCGAGAAGAACACGCACCTGAAAAATTTCGGCAAGAAAGACGGCACCGAGATTATGATGATGGTACCCCAGACGTTGACGGATGTTGCTGTCACGGTTGATTTCACTATCGGCACGGGTGCTTATGCCAAGAGTTATTCGCGCACGTTGAAGCTCAACGCCGAATGGAAAGCCGGCGAGATTCACACTTACACCCTCACCGTCAACAAGGTCGATGTCGCAGTCAGCGATCAACTGAATCCAGCGAGAACAGAGAAGAATGGTATCACAACCGGCAATACGGGCAATGTGACGGCCTATCTCCGTGCCATGTATGCCATTGCATGGTATTATGGCGAAGGCGCTGATGCCATCTGCGTAGCAGCCTGGCAAGGACATGGAAAGATGATCGGACTGAATCCAAAAAATGAAAAGGACGAAGTCATGTGGATCAAAGGTGAGGATGGCTATTACTATTATCGCCTTCCTGTCATGCCTGGTCGTACTACGGACTATCCGTTGTTCACCAAGTTCACCATTCCTACCCTCACGGAAGAGGGTCCTTTCCCCGGTGCTCATCTGGAAATGAAAATCCTGCTGCAGGGCGTGCAGTATGATGCAGCCAAGGCGAAGGTGGGTGCAGCCTGGGGGAACGTACATACCGTCGATGCCTCTGGAAATCCGACAGAAACACTCGTTATTGACCAACTGTCCACTACCCCCGAAAACATTAAACTCTGATTGTTGATTCCTAAATATTGAAATACGTATGAAGACAAATAATAGGTTTATCGCCTTCTTATTGGCAGGCATCCTTTTCTTCCCTGCCATTGTCAAGGCCGACACGAATACAGAAGATACCCCCGCCGGGGTTTATCTTGACAAGAAAGTCATCGAAAACGGCACCAACAATTACACCATCAGTTTGGAGGCCTTCGTGACAGGTCAGGAAATCATCAAGCACGAGCCCCAGCCTCTTGACATAGCGCTGGTGCTGGACGCATCGTCAAGCATGAGATTGAACTGCCCCGATTATCCAGCACGCGATAATACAGCATATAAAGCTAATACTGCCGCTTTGAGAGGCAGTGGCGAAGACATGGGAAGTCCATCAAAAAATAAGACTTGGATTTCTGAAGGAACCTTTGTCCATTATCCTTATGAAGGCGATTATTATCCCGTTCACGTAGGAATACATAATGATAATGGAACGAAGTATTATTTCATGTGTTTCGATGTCAATGGCACAAGGTATTATCTTTCTGGAACGGGAGATCCCGTGACAGCAGAACCACATAACGTGACTTCCAGTACAGGCCTAATATGGACAGGCGTGCTATACAGCAAGGACACAAATGAAAGAATTAAAGTTCTCAAGAGTGCTGTTTCTACATTCCTTGATCTGCTGAATAAGGATGAAAATAAGCTGGCGCATAATGTGGCAATCGTCCGTTTCGGAAACGCCGAATATAATACTAACCTTTTGGAAGAAAGGAACAATTCATCTGAATATAGCAAAACGACTCTGGTGTCCAATTTCAAGGATGTCTCCAGTTCTACAAACTTATCCAGCTTGAAGACCGCGGTCAACAACATTAACATGAGCGGTCAAGGAGCCAGCACCGCTGCAGACTACGGAATGAACATAGCCGAAGCACTCTTCAACCAGACGAGCATCAAGTCCGATGGCAGGCCTAAGGTCGTTGTCATGTTTACGGATGGTGAACCCAACCATGGCGGCGACAACTTCAATGCTGATGTTGCCACTGCCACCGTTGCGAAAGCAAAGACACTCAAGGATGACAAAGTGAGAATATTCACCGTAGGCCTTTTCAATACAAAGTACAGCGATGACTCGGATGTCACGAAATATTTGAATGCCGTGTCGTCGAACTATCCCGATGCCGCCAATTACAGTGTGACCGTGGATAAGGAACATACCGACAAGGGTTTCTCTTCGCAGGTAACCAATGGCGGTGCCTTGAATGCTGTCTTCACCTCTATTGCAGCTACGACCATCTCTGGAGCTGCCGATCTTGGACTGACCTCATCATCCACTACTGTCATTGACATTGTTGCCAATTCGTTCAAACTGCCTGATGGAGCATCAAAGGATGACATATTACTGTATGCTGCTCCTTGTCGTGGCGTTGCCTCAACGGGAGTAGAAGGGACATTCGAATACACATTCGGTGAGAAAAAACTTCTCAGTGACATTGAGGAAGTTGACTTTTCGGGAGTCCATCCGACTGTCGTTGACAAGACAGTGAGTGTAACGGGCTTTGACTTCTCCAAGCATTTCGTAGGCGAAACGGTTGACGGATCCACCCACACGCCGCGTGGATATAAGTTGATCATTGAGTTCCCTATCGTCATTGATCCTCTCAACGTGGGCGGTGCCAGTGTGGCTACAAACGATCCAGAGTCGGGTCTTTACTGCGACCTTGACGGCGACGGTGTTCAGGAAATTTTCGCTCCCTTCCCTGTGCCGCATGCCAAGATACCCAATATTGCCGTTGTCAAGACGGGCCTTCATAAAGGCGAGAGCGCCACATACAATATCTACAAGATTGAGAATGGCGTCAGAAGTCAGTTCCCCATCGTGCTCGTCGTCACGCAGAATGATGACGATCCCACCACGCCCTGCATTGCACGCGCCAAGATTCAGAAACCTGGACGCTACGAGGTGGAGGAGACATCATGGTGCTGGGCCTACGATCTCTTGAAGCGTGAGAGCAACTATACCGTGAATGATGAAGGTAAGGGCAGCACCGATGATGAGACATGGCACGAGTTAGGCTATGGCTCTGCTGAAGATGGCTACGCGTACCCGAAGCCTACTGTATTTGGTACCCAGTGTCCTGAAGGCACCACATCCATCATTCGCAACGTGTATGAATATACGGAAGATGCTACTTACAAAGGCACCGTGTTCAAGTTCGAGAATAAAGTCAAGGCCGGCACGCCGGCTCATGGCGAAGCATCTGTGAATAACGTTTTTGCAGTGCCTTTATCCGAGTGATACAGGTAATGATATATTATTATTCTTTTGATTATACTTTCTGAAATGAAAAAAGATATAAATAAGATCACATACAATGAGCCGAAGACCATGGTGGCTAATGTCGAATCAGAAGGGTTCGTGTGTGCTTCCATCGTCGATTTGAAACTGAATCTCGAAGTGGACGAGCATGTCAACATCGATAATGTTGATCTGGAATTCAATAACGATTTCGAAGAATAATCCTCTCATGAACAAGAGAACCATCGTCCCCCAATTTCTGCTTGCGTGTCTGGTACTGGTCGGCTGTAATGACGACTGGACTGAAAAGAACGGAAAACAAGACGAGCATACCGTCTCATTCCGCCTGCAGACCAGTGCTCTGAAGACACGCTCTGCAATGGAAAAGCCATCTGCACGTAAATTCACCTACGACCTTCATCAGACCTCACCCGAGGGTGAGCCTCTGATGCTGGTCGAGACCATCACGTCCATTGACGAGGAAGAGTGTGCTGGCAGCACGCGAGGTGTCGTTGTCACAACAGATAATTTTCCTGATAATTTCGGCACGGATGGTTTTCTTGGTAAAGCATATACGGTGGAAGATGGAGCAGCCTATCCTTTCCCCAATACGGCATCGTCCACCGTTCGCTTCACGAAGAACGGCGATGTGTGGTCGCACACCTATTCAGGCTTGGGCTGGCCGTCTGACGACGGGATGGTCTTTATCCTCTATGCCAGTCATCAGACATCGGGCATAGACAACATCGACTACCATCCATCCGCTGAAGGCAACAGTCAGATCACTTTCGACTTCACCTCACCTTCGGCCGCGGGCGACATGCAGGATGTCCTGTTCACCGCAACCACCATGAAGCCGGGCGGTCAGAAGACGAAGTCGATACACTTCGATCACACGCTCACGGCCATACAGTTCAAGGACGGGTACAAGGATGCAGTCAGTCCCAACATATTCATTGATGTGGAGTTTAAGAACTTGAAGACAAAAGGATCATGTACCATGTCGGTGAACCCTGAGAATGAGCAGCCCTTGGCCGATAATGGTATCACTTGGTCATCGGTCAATACACCGACCACATACTCCATGACATTCAGTGGTTCGTCAACCAGTGCTGACGGAAAGTGGCAGTCGGCCGATGCACAGACACTCTGGGTGATACCTCAGTCCGCCGATGCCGGTAGCCCTATCACGATGACCATCAAATACAAATTCGGTACTGATGGGGACGAACGTCAGGCTACCATCACCTTAGACCCTTCAAATTGGAAGGCAGGCGAGCGTCATGTCTTCTCCATCAACCCCGTCAGTTCCAAGCCAGCGGTCACTGTGACAAAGAGTGATGACAACAAGTTTGGCGCAACGGTACAGAACAACGGCAACTACGCTGTGTATATGCGTGCAGCCATCGTTCCCTACTGGTCGGATGGCACATCGGGCAGTTACCTCAACGTGCCGTGGAGCGATGATACTAATCTGGCCGCAAAACTCTATAAGGTCAACGAAAACTTCTGCTGGGTGAAAGGCAACGATGGCTTTTACTACTATAAGGGTAATGTCGACGACGTCGGCACAGGCAAGGCGAAGAACATGAACGACCCCATCCCCATACTGATTGATTATGTTCAGCCCACTGCCCCCAAGACAGGAGCAGAGCTGATAATGGATGTCGCCGTACAAACCATTGTAGCCAGCGAAATCACTTCCGCTGCCGCATTGACGGCCTTGGGATGGGAGAATCATGTTGGACTTCAATAAACTTCTTGCAACTCATACATAGGAAATAACGATGAAAAAGAAAATCATATACGCAACCATTGCCTTTTTATCCTTGTTGGCGTCCTCCTTACCGTTGTCAGCACAGACGTCCTCAGTCACCACCTCCGGCAGCATCACATCCACTCCCGATGCCGACGGTAACTATTGGTTCACCTTCGAATCCTATGCTACTGGACAACACACAGAAAGGTCCGATTCTATACAGAAGACAGTTGACGTGGTTCTGGTGGTGGAGTGTTCGTATTCTTCTATGGTTCATACAGGTAATGAATACAAAGATAATGTGTATGAGCAAACAGACTGTAACACTTATAAGTTGATTAAAAACGCTATCGGAGGAAGTTTTCCCCGCTTGTTCTTGCATGATGATGGGTGTTTATATGCTATAAAAGCTGAAGGCAACAGTTCTTCTGGTTATCTATACTATGAGGTCGGCACAACCACATATTGGTTAAGCGATACACCATCTGGTTATTCAAAAACAAAACCCAGTTCTCAATTCAATGGAAATTTGCCAACATCATGCTATTCAAGAATACATAAGAAAAAGTCAAACACAAGCCTTGCTTCAGATAATGCAATAAATAATATTGTAACTGGATTTATATCATCATTAAAGAGTTCAAGTAAAAAAAGTTATATTAATTTCGGCTTAGTTCGTTATTGTGCTGACTACTATAACAACAATCATTTGACTACATACAACGCTACGGGTGCATCGGGTGCAACAGCGTTAGTACAAGGGTTGACTTCAGTTTCGTCTAGTTCTATAAATACTTTGAGCGTTCCTGATGATACAAAAAACAATATTAGTCGAGCTGATTATGGAATGCAAATTGCTAAAGAGGTATTGACAGCAGCATCTAATGATCACCAGAAAGTTATTATCTTAGTTACTCCCAATGCTCCAGGATCGACTAAAGATAGCAATTACGGTATAAATTATGATGCAAATGTAGCAAATGCAGCAATCGCCATTGCAACAGAATTGAAGAATGATGGCGTTCAAATATATACCATAGGTATACATGCCACAAAAACGAATGAAACATACTTCAGTACTTTCCTCAGCTCGATTTCTTCTGCTGACACTGAGAGCCAAAAATTTAAATATGAAACGTCTGCTGGCGGTACAGCCTTAACCGGACTAACAAGTGTTTTAGCCAACAGCATTGCTGAGCATTCTGTTGTTACTGAAATGCAAAATACCACTATCTGTTCCTGCGATGTTGAAGGTAGTTCCACCTTACGGAACACCGTTTCTGGCAAGTTTATATTGCCATCCGATGCTGCAACGAAAGCCAAAGTCCAGTATGCGCCCTGCACGGGTGGAACGTATGGCAGTCCTACCTTTGGTGCTGTCAGCGATTTCTCGACTGGTGCTCCTTCTGTTAGCGTAACTGATGGAAAACTAACCGTGACGGGGTTCAACTACAAGGACAATTGGGCAGGCCCTTCAACAGTCAGTGGCTCCACTACCTATCATGGTGGAAAACTTGTCGTCCGCATTCCTGTGACCACTGCGGCAGACAACCCAGGCGGTGCCAGCGTAGCAGTTGGCGTGACTCCTTCCCTGACGATAGGTGAGACATCGGTAACGGCTCCTGCCGTATCCACGAATGTTGCGCTTCCCAACCTGACGATTTCCGCCTCAGGGCTGAAAAGCACGGAGAATGCAATATTCAGTGTCACGAGTACTTATAAGACATCTGGCAGTGATGGTGTGCTGACAAGCACGGACGCATCGCGCACGTTCAACGTGATGGTACACGGTGACAATCCCGTCACCTTGAAGGCCTTGCCCGTCGGCACCTATTCCATCACCCCTCTCAACTGGCCTTGGGCCTATGAAAGCAAACCATCTCCTGTTACTAATAAGGAACTTGATGGAACCGGTAGCGAAGAAACCTTTACCTTTTCAAAATCAGCTTCATCGCCCCATCACGGCGAGGACTCATCCTCCACAACAAATAATAACCTTTGATCCACCCCTCCATAAGATATATAGTTGAAAGATGAACTACAAGAATAAAAAGTCTGCATTTTTTATATCGTCCGATTTAGGTTATTCTGTTGAGCCAAAGTTCCTTTACACAGTGCCCGAAACAAAGATAGCACTTGTTGAATGCACCGGCTTCATCTGTGCATCCATTAAAAACGAGACGCAGGTAACTTCTATCTTTGTTAATGATACAGAGGTGAAAACTGACGATTTCACTTTTGATGCTGACGTAGAGTAGTCAACGTTTTTTTCGGCCACCGCTAAACACACTTATGACAATTGTAGTCGTGTATATTTTGGGGATAGAAGAATAATGAACATAAAGAAATAGTGTTCTCGATGTTTCAAATGCGTCAGTGTCAGATTCCGTCTGCACAGGGTGTCGCGTGCTGGGCTTGAGCACCTTATAACCCGCCGACAAACATTCACCCATACAAAGATAATCAAAGACAGTCAGGAAACAACAACTTCTGACTGTCTTTAAT
>JAZUKS010000089.1:0-4013 GCA_045643405.1 Bacteroidaceae bacterium
GTTCGGTTACTTTTGTGCCTTCAATCGTGTTTGTTACCGGTTCTTCTTTCTGACAGCCGACAAATGTAATGGCAGATACTGCCATCAATACCAAGATAGTTTTTCTCATTACACTAGGTTTTTAAATACCAAAGATACTCGTTTTCTGATTAATGCCAAAACATACATCGTTATGGAAATGTTTTAGATTACGTCTTGAATGCTTATTGACGGCGTAAACAGGGTTCTTCGTCACTTTCGTTGCAAGTTTATTTGTGCTCTAGCCCCAGAATATGACGAGTTGTGGGGCGGATGAATGCTTTGGAATGGTCTGAAAGTCATGGTCGTATTCCTTCACTCACTAGTATTCCGAGTCAGGAAATACGAAATGTCGGATTACAGTCGAATTACGAAGAAAATCTGATGATTGAGAACCGCTCCGGGAAATTCATACCTGCCATCTACTTTATTCTGATGACCATTCCTGCTGTTTTTAGCCCATTGGCGCTTACGCTCAAACGGCATTTGCCTGTATTGTCTCCAGCAAGCACCACTGCCATTGCACGCCCTTTCCATGTGGTATGGGTCGTACTAGAGTAGGCCACACGGTCTTCCATGTCAGCATTCCCAGTGCAGAGGAGCGTTCCGCTGCCATTGACAGCGAACGAAAGATCCACCTCAGCGTTCGGACAGACATTGCCTTTCTTGTCCACAATTTCCACTTCAACAAAACTGAGCTGCTCCGAGCCGGCACTCAGGAGCGTTTTGTCGGCAGTGAGCCTGATGGCGTACGGCTTGCCGGGAGTGGCGAGAGTGCTGCTTGCTCCACCGGCTTCAGCCCTCAGGATACCAGGTTCGTAAGGGACTTCGAAAGAAGCAATGTATTTGCTTTCCTTGCCCACGCTCTTTGTGCCAATGAGCCTGCCGTTCAACCAGAGCTTCACTTCCGGGGCCTTGGTATAGACTTCCACGGTGGCAGTTTTGCCTTCCCAACCCGGCCAGTCCCAGCTTTCCCATGTCGGATATGACGACCATCCGGTGGTACGGACTTCGCCCCAATATCCGTTCGGTTCGCGGACACAGAGATAAAGGTCACTGCCGTCGCTGTTCCAGAGCATGTCGCGATAATGGCTTATCGGCTTTCTCCAGCCCGTGATGTCGATATCTCCACAATACGCTCCATGATAAGGGTACTGGCCTTGAAGGTGGAAATTGTTGCGATGGTCGCTGCTATAGTAGTATTTTCCTATGCCGCTCTCTCCGAGATAGTCCAGACCGGTCCAGACGAAGTCACCGACGATATAAACATTCTCCGTGCAGTACTTCCAGTTGGAGAAAGCATCGCGCGGGTAACTTTCTGTCTGCATCATCACGCGCTCAGGCACTCTTTCGTGGTCAGTGGCGCTCTGGTGAATCATATAGTTGTAGCCGACGATATCATGGACATCAGCAAGAGGATCATAGATGTCCCAATCCCTGTCCCAGGAGGCCAGGGCGCTTGTTATCGGACGGGTGGAGTCGCATTCGCGGATGGCTGCGATCAACTGCCTTGCGGTCTTGACGACACCAATGCTTTTGCGTTCGATGACTTCATTGCCGGTGCTCCAGCAGAATATCGAAGGATGGTTTCGGTCGCGTCTGACCATGCTGTGGATATCCTCGCGGTACCGGGCATCGAAAATCTTGCTGTAGTCGAACGGACTTTTCTCCTCTCTCCAGCCATCGAAGGACTCATCTATGACCAGCAGTCCCAGCCTGTCACATGCATCAAGAAATGCAGGAGCGGGAGGGTTGTGGCTCGTTCTGACAGCGTTGAAACCAGCTTTCTTGAGAAGCGCGGCTTTGCGGTATTCCGCATCGTCATAAGATGCAGCACCGAGCATGCCGTTGTCGTGATGTACGCAGCTTCCGTTCATGATAATGGGCTCTCCGTTAAGAAGCAGACCTTCGGAAGCACTCCAGCTGATGCTGCGGATTCCGAATGCCACTTCTTCGCTGTGCGAGGCAACCTTCAGTTCAGCTTTGTACATCTCTGGAGTATCCGGGCTCCAGAGAGTCGGGGCATTCACGTGTATTTCACCGGATACCGGGAGAGAATGTCCTGCGTCCAGAGTGACAGGGAGCGTTGTACTCCCTACTTCCGTGCCATCTTTTGTCAAGGTGATGCTGACATTGCCGCTGTAAGCTGATTTGGAACCATTTACGACGACAGTCCCGACTTTCACTGTAGCTCCGGACATACTGACCTGAGGTGTGGTCACAAAACTGCTTTGATGCTCAAAGTGCACTGCTGGCTCATCTATCAGCCAAACATGTCTGTAGATGCCTGATCCTGAGTACCAGCGGCAGCTTGGCTGAGCGGAATTGTCCACCTTGACGGCCACGGTGTTGGTCCCGTCCTTGATGAAAGGAGTCATGTCCACCAGAAATGATGTGTATCCGTAAGGATGCTCTCCCGCCGGCTGTCCGTTCACATAGACACTCACGTTCATATACGCACCTTCGAAGTATAGCAGTTTGCGACCCTCGCCTATGCTGCATTCGAAATCCTTTCGATACCAGCCCGTTCCCGTTGGATAATACCCACCGGAATTGCCTGTAGGGGCAGCTTCGTCAGTCGGGAATTCGATGCTCCAGTCGTGAGGGAGGTTCAGCACACGCCAGGCAGTGTCATCAAAAGTCATTCCGGATGCCTCCGCAGGGGCTTCAAGTGCGAACTTCCATGACTTGTCGAACAGCATGCTGCCGTTGCTGGTTTGAGCTTCCGCAACACCTCCAATAAGAAGGGAAAGAACTGAAATGATAAGAAATACTTTACTCTTGTTCATTAATAACCAGGATTTTGAATTAATAGTTCGTTTTTCTGTATCTCATTAAGATAGATAGGCATCAAATAAGACTTGTTATCCCAGCTTCGTTCCTCAATGGTCTGGATGGAATATGTAGGTTTTGATGAGCCGTATGGGTACTGAATATTGATACCTTTGGCATCTGTCATCACCTTATCCCCAATAAGCCATCTTCTAATGTCAAAATAACGCTGTTGTTCCCATGCCATCTCAATGCGACGCTCATGGCGGTAGCGTTCTTAAAGATCCTCAATATAGAACCTTTTGTACTTATTTGAGAAACAGGCATCAAGGGCTTGATACCTGATTATGGCGTGTTTGTTTGTGACCATTAGTATGGGGGTATTCTTGCTAACAACAAAGATAAAGAAATCATTTATAATTGTGCAGGCTAATTGCGCTAATTGAATAGTTTTTAGTTCAAAAATTCCTACGTCCCACACCCTCTTGCAACCGTATACTATGAAAGGAGGAAAATTCTGGCACACATACTCATTCGCCGGACCTCCATAAATAATCAATCTTACATACGAGATAGACAGCCACATCGGAGCCGGGACCTGACGAAGGACCTGGCGTGATTCCGTAACGGTGATGCATACTGACCCCAACTTAAGACCATCGGGACCACCAGCCTCTGCACCAGCCTATCTTATGAAGTCCTGGCGACAGAGGTCAGAACCTATGCCAATGGTTAATGAGAATGTCGGTTCCAGGCATCTTTTTTTTGCTCGCCTCAGTGTAAAATGAGTGTAAAATCAGATGCGCCAAGTTTACAGCAAAATGTAAATATCGTTTCTTCCTCGCATCTTCCAGAATGGCAAGCTTATCTGGATTACCTTGGATGTTAGAAGCGGCTGATATTTCAAAATGGGGTAGCGCTGCCATTTTGAACAAAAGTACCAATAAGCCCTGAAAATCAAGTTTTGCCCCTCAAAATAGTCCAATAAGGGGTTCCAACCAACAATTGCACTCAAAGTCGCTATAAGACTGTCTGAACTTCCGATAGGGATAGGGCTTAAACAAATGAGTTTTGTCAGCTGGCAAGAGTCTTCGGATTTCGGAAACAAGTTAGCTTGTTATTGGCGACAAATTCATCAAGTTTTGAGAAAAATAGAAGCAGACCCATTGAGGATCTGCTTCGAGATGTATTATGCTTTCGGCTAATTACTCACAATCTGTGAC
>JAZUKS010000090.1:0-31315 GCA_045643405.1 Bacteroidaceae bacterium
TCACCTATATAAAAGCAAGAGAATCAATGCTTATGTATAGGTGATGAGTGTTTAGTTTAATCTGGTTGTCCAGATTCACATTCTTATTTCTTGTTCTTCCAAAGCTTTGTCATGTCTTCGAGAGTCTTGCCCTTTGTCTCAGGAACGAGCTTCCAGACAAAGAGGGCTGCGAGGAAGCAGATTACGCCGTAGAGAGCATACACAAACCAGTAGCCAAGGCTGTTTGCCATTGGCACGAATGATGTTGATACAATCCAGTTGAAGATCCACTGGAACGCAACAGCGATTGCTACTGCTCCACCGCGGATGGTGTTAGGGAACACCTCAGCTATGAGTACCCAGCAGATTGGTCCCCATGAGAACATGAAGCTTGCAGAGTAAACCATAATGCTAATCATACACATAAGCTGGAGGTTCTCGTTGCCGAAGGTACATGCAACACCAATAGCACCCAAAGCCATACCCAACGAACCAACGATGAGCAAAGGCTTACGTCCCAGCTTCTCAACAGTAAAGATAGCCACACAAGTAAAGGCAAGGTTGACAACACCATTGAATACGGTAAGAACCATAGGATTATCAAAGCCCATTGACTCATAAATACGGGGAGCAAAGTAAAGTACAGCATTGATACCTACAGCCTGCTGAAAGACAGAAAGCATAATACCGACAAAAATGCATAACACACCGTAAGTCATCAACTTCTCGGTCTTTACTGTAACCGTTTCTTTAATCTCTCTCAAGATCTCCTTAGCCTTGGCTGCACCATTAATTTTTGCCAAAACACCTTCTGCCTGAGCATCCTTACCGATAGAAGCCAAGTATCGGGGAGTTTCGGGAACGAAACAGATAAGGATGGCAAACAATCCGGCAGGAACCATCTCGCTACCGAACATATAACGCCAACCTGTTTCAATGCTCCACTGAGCTTCTGCACCATTGAGAATAGTATTGATACCCTCACCCAAACTCTGAATAGCAGGAGCCACATGGTCACCCACAATAAAGAAGTTAACGAAGTAAACTACCAACTGACCGAAGATGATGGCAAACTGGTTCCAGCTAACCAACATTCCACGAATGTTAGATGGAGCAATCTCACCAATGTACATGGGGCAGACAGCCGAAGCCAAACCTACGCCAATACCACCGATGACACGATAAATGTTAAACACGATGAGAAGAGTCATATTGGCCTCGCCCTTGGCAAGCAACATAGACTCAGGACACATAGATCCCCATGCTGAGATGAAGAACATCACTCCGGCAAAGATAAGACTCTTCTTACGTCCCCACTTGGAAGCAAGAAGACCAGACATTGCAGAACCGATGATACAACCGATCAGCGCGCTCGAACTAGTAAATCCGTGCCAGAAATCAGTGTACTGAAAATCATCGGCACCCATAAAGAAAGCTTGAAGTCCTTTCTCTGCACCAGAAATAACTGCGGTGTCGTAGCCAAAGAGCAAACCGCCCAATACAGCTACAAGGACAATCGAAATAAGGTAGGCTTTGCTGCCTTTTTCTTGGTTTTTCATATTTAATTTAATTAATAATGTTAGTTAGAGGTATAATCCTACACTTATGCAAAGGTACGAAAAAAACAGCATAACAACTATCCATTCCGTAACACTTTATACTATGTCATCCTGTTTTTCGACAAAGTATGTTACTAAATTGACAAGAGAAAGAGCAAAAGGTTTAAATAAAAAACTATATTTTTATCAATTTTCAACTTTGTGCATAAGGGTTTTCAACGAAATTCACACAGTAACACTTAACGCCATCCTTGTCTTCTACACTAACGAGAACAGAAAACCCTCCTTGCATGAACTATGCAAAAGAGGGTTAATCGGTGACCCCGGCGGGATTCTAACCCGCGACACACAGAACCGGAATCTGTTGCTCTATACAACTGAGCTACGAGGCCAAAAACACTCGCAAGGTACACCTTATTATTATAGCACCTTGAACGAAATGCTTTGCAAAGTTACGAAAAAAAAATCAGATAGAGTGCTTTTGGAACCAGATTTTTAGGAAAAGGGGACGGAAAACTTGAACAAAAGAGAGGCAAAAGCAGAAAATTGCTATCAATTTGATAAATTATCAAGGCAAAACATTGACACTTTAACAAATATTTTGTAACTTTGCAGCGCAAGAAAACATAAAAACAAAAACAATCATGAGCAATTTGCTAAAACCTAACGGTTACAAAGCTGTTCTTAACCTTAAAGAGACAGAACTCGCCATAAAGCGAGTAAAGGATTTCTTCCTCCAGAGTTTGAGCACCGAACTTAGACTTCGTCGTGTTACTGCCCCCCTCTTCGTATTGAGAGGTCTTGGCATCAATGATGACTTGAATGGTATAGAACGTCCTGTTGCATTCCCCATCAAGGACATGCAGGAATCAGTTGCAGAAGTTGTTCATTCATTGGCAAAGTGGAAGCGCCTTACCTTGGCTGAGTACGAGATTGAACCCGGATTCGGTATCGTAACAGACATGAACGCTATCCGTGCTGATGAGGAATTGGATAATATACACTCACTCTATGTTGATCAGTGGGATTGGGAACGTACCATGACTGCAGAGCAGCGTACCATTCCCTTCTTGAAGAAGATTGTAAACCAGATATACAGCGCCATTTTGCGCACAGAGTTCTACATTTGCGAGACTTACCCTCAGTTGAAGCACTTCCTTCCCGAAGAGGTTCACTTTATCCATTCTGAGGAGTTGCTTAAGATGTATCCCAACATGACTGCAAAGGAGCGTGAGGACGCTATCTGTAAGAAGTACGGTGCTGTATTCATCATGGGCATTGGCGGTAAGCTGGGCGATGGCAAGGAACACGACCTTCGTGCTCCCGACTACGATGACTGGTCAACTCCCAATCAGGATGGTTTCCTCGGATTGAATGGTGACTTATTGATTTGGTACCCCGTTCTTGATCGTAGCATTGAGCTCTCTTCAATGGGTATCCGTGTAGACAAGGAAGCCCTCTTGCGTCAGTTGAAGCTGCAGGGCAAGGAGGAACGCAAGGAATTGTACTTCCACAAGCGTCTGCTCAACGATCAGTTGCCCTTGTCAATCGGTGGTGGTATTGGTCAGAGTCGTTTGTGCATGGTATTGTTACACAAAGCTCATATCGGCGAGACACAGAGCAGTATCTGGCCCGAAGAGATGCGCAAAGAGTGTAATGAGGCTGGCATGACACTCATCTAAAGCATACAAATAATAATTATAATATAGTCATAGCATAGGGATGTACCATTAGGTGCATCCCTTTTTTCATATCAGGTTAAAAAGAGGACTATGAACCATAAACTATGAACCATGAACTATGAACCATGAACTATGAACTATGAACTATGGACTATGAACTATGGACTATGAACTATGAACCATGAACTATGAACCATGAACCATGAACTATGAACCATGAACTATGGACTATGAACTATGAACTATGAACCATGAACTAAGGCGCATAATACAAATAAAGGCATCACTCAAAAGAGCGATGCCATTATTCCGATTTGTGAATTGTAAAACCGATTACTGTGCAGGAGCAGCAGGTGCCTCTGCGGCAGGTGCTTCAGCAGGAGCGGGAGCTGCTTGCTGGGTAGCAGAAGTCTGAGGAACACCAGGAACATTGGTAGGATTAGTTGCCTGCTGAGCAGCATCCTGCTTCTCGACAACTGAACCAGGAGCAGCCTGATTGCTGGGAAGAGCGAAAACGGTAATAACGCTCAACACAACCATTGCACCAGCCAACCACCATGTAGCCTTCTCAATGAAATCGGTAGTTTTACGAACACCCAGCAATGAATTGCTATCAGCAAATCCACTTGCCAAGCCACCCCCCTTTGACTCCTGTACGAACACAATAGCGCACATAAGCAAGGCAGCAATTACAATCACAATTACAATTGTAGTGTACAACATTGTTTTTTAAGTTTTTATTTGTTTTTATTTTATTTTTCCGATTTAGAAGCCTTATTATTGGCTACAATTTTCTCAAGAAAACGTATTTGGTCTGCAAAGTAACGATTTTTTTTCGGATATTTCAAGGAAAGTCGCCGAATAATTGCAATTGCATGCTCAAATTTTCCTTGTTTGATGTAAATTCGTGCCAAAGTTTCAGTAAAAACACCTTTTTCTTGACTATTTTCCAAATCTAGAATGGGCTTTACCAATTCACTATCACTCTTATCCTTGAGTTTGATTTTCTTGTCACCTTGACGTTGCAAGAATTCACCCACACGATCCATAGAACTCGGTTCTTCTACCGACTCTGCCCTCTTTTTATCTTCTTCATCCACGGGAGGAACAGGAGAGTCTTCTGTTGCAGATGCAGAAGCAGCATTCATCTCCAATTCCTCTTGCAACATATAATCGATATAATCCTGGGTGGCATCTGCCTTACCCCTACGAAGGGGAGCATCCTGACGAGCAGTATCACCAGGCGTTAAGCTGCCCAGGTAACCATCGATGAGTAAATTGGTACGACTCTCTTCACCCGCAGGCATCCCCAAACGTTCATTGGGTTTACGCGAAACAGTAGCACCACTAAAGCCATTCGGTTTCTCCTCACGAGGACGAAAGTGATCTGCTTCCAAATAGTTGAATATCGTTTCACGAGATGGCAAGTACAATGCTGCACGGCGCAACTCATCACTGAATTCCGGGGCACGTTGCTGGAACAAAAGGCGCAACAATGCTATCCGTGCCACATGATAATACGGATAACGATCGACAAGTGCCTTCAACTCTGGAAGAGCTGTTGCACTTACTTGTCCGCCGGAATTCATTATTTCTAATAGATGATGTCGCATTGCTTGCATGGGTTTGTAGGTTACCAGTTAGCTACGGTAGCGTTAAAAATCTGATCGGTGATATCTCTGGTCATCTGCGTTACAAGTTCCTCCTGCACGCTGACCAGTTGCTTGGTTGCATCGTATTCTGCTGTTGCAGAGAATTGACGCTCAAAATCTTCCTTATGATTGGCGTTGTTGGTAAAACGAACATTCACGGTCATTTTCAGCTGAACCTGCGAACTGTATCCATCACTCGAAATACCTTTATTAAACTGATCGAAACCTGTTATCTCGCCCGCAAGTTGCAAGTCACCACCACGTTTAACCTGACGCAACTTGGTTTGCTGAGCAAAGATATCGGTCAAACGATTCTGAAAGATACTCTGCATAGGTGTCCAGACATACGCACTTCGAATAGGGAAGTTATCTATCTGAATGGTCTTGGTCTTGGTATAGTCAATGCTGGCACCATTGAACTTATAGAACTCAATGGAACATGCGCTCATCACGGTAAGCAAGAGACATGCTACCGCAACAAACGAAAACTTCAGTTTTGAGAGTTTATGTAAATGTTCCACAGTATAAAAGAGCCTATTTTATGGTTTTCAACATTATTTGATTCAATATTATATAAATGCAATCGGAGGACTATTCTTCCAGACCGTAGTCTTTTATCTTTCGGTACAATGTTCGTTCGCTGATGCCCAAATCTACCGCAGCCTGCTTGCGACGGTTACGATTGCGTTTCAATGCTTCCTCGATGGCTTTCTTTTCAATTCGTTCGAGGTTCAAATCCGACTCATCGTCCACCAATTCCGCATCTGCATCAGCGTCTGCAAAATGCGAGGCAACCGAAACTTCGTCATAATGCGTGGGAACGACGTTCACCTCGTCCATCTTGACATGCGGTTGGATGTTCTGCACGGTATTCTCAGGAATTATTGCCACACTGGTTGACTGTGGTCCTTCAAGAATATGACCATGCGAGAAACGGTCGTCCACCATTGAAGCATTACCTGCCAGACCATCCTTCAACGCTTTTACATCATTGCCCAGCTGATTGAGCATAGCAAATATGATGGCACGCTCCTTGTCGTAATCGAAGTGCCCCGTATGAGGTGCATCCAAGGTAGCCATCTCCGTAGAAGCTCCATTAGGCACCACATCATATCTTTCCAGCACTTCAGGCGTAATAACACGCTCGCTGCACAGAATGCTCATCTGCTCGGTCAAATTGCGCAACTGTCGGATGTTACCAGGCCATTTGTATGACATCATAACCCGTTCGGCTTCGGGTGTAAGTCTAACAGGATTGGTGATGTTATACTTTTGAGCCGTCACCATAGCAAAGAACTTGAACAGACGAACAACATCATCGCCACGTTCACGCAAAGGAGGCATCTTAATGCTAATAGTACAAAGACGATAATAGAGATCCTCACGGAACTTGCCTTCGCGGATAGCCTTCTGTATCTGCACGTTGGTAGCAGCAACAATACGCACATTCGTCTTACGCGGCTCATTGCTACCTACACGGATATACTCACCAGTCTCCAAAACACGAAGCAAACGGGCTTGAGTGCTCATGGGCAGTTCACCTACCTCATCGAGAAACAGAGTTCCACCATCCGCTGCAGCAAAATAACCATCATGTTCCCCTACTGCACCAGTAAACGACCCCTTCTCATGACCAAAGAGTTCTGAGTCAATCGTACCTTCAGGAATAGAACCACAGTTGATGGCAATATATTTTTTCATTTTGCGAGGCGAATGGTCGTGTATAATGCGGGGAATAACCTCCTTACCCACACCACTTTCACCTTGGATTAGCACGGACAAATCAGTCGGCGCAACCTGCAGGGCCGTGTCGAGAGCAGTATACAAGCGTTCGTTAAAACCTATGACCTTGTATTTATCCTTTATTTTGTCTATTGCTTCCTCTTGCATTCCTAAATCCTATTTTCATAACAGAAACATCCCTGCAATGCAAGGACGCTCCACACTTTAGCGCAAAACGCGTACAAAGTTAATCAAAACTTTTGAGAATTACTGCATCTAAAGGTCTAAAAATATGCTTTACCTTGATATTATTTGATTTCTCAAGATGTATGATGCTCACTTACAGGACAACATCAATCCCTTGTAGGATTCTCACGCTTTATCATTTCAAGCACTTGAACACCCTGCTCTACACTCTTTACATTATTCACGTAAAAGAATCGATGGCCAGACTTATCTTCTATTGAACAATCGGCAGCATGCGAAATCATATAACTTAGTAATTGCTCAAACGACCTGCTATCGTAATAAGGACTGTTATTGTCTTCAATCAGATAGACACGCATACGATTATTCTTCAAAACGATACGTTCCGAACCGAAATACTTGCCCAATCGTCGCAATTTAACAACCTTGATAAGTTCCTCACCTTCAGGAGGAATTGGACCGAAACGGTCAACCATACGCTTGCAGAACTGCTCAATCTGTTCATCAGTTTCCAATCCATCCAATTCACGATAAAGCAACATGCGTTCGGAACTGGTTGGCACGTACTCCTCCGAGAAATATAGTCGCAAATCACTCTCAAGCACACACTCGTCAACAAAGTCATTACCATCAACCTCCTCACCCAAGCGGATATTCTGCTCATACATGTCCTTGAATTCATCATTGCGCAACTCACGGACAGCCTCATTCAGAATCTTCTGATATGTTTCGTAGCCAAGATCGCTAATGAAACCGCTCTGCTCTGCACCCAAAAGGTTACCCGCGCCACGGATATCAAGGTCCTGCATAGCCAAATGGATACCACTACCCAAGTCCGAGAAGTTCTCAACTGCCTGTAAACGCCTTCTGGACTCCTGTGGCAACAAACTGAGAGGTGGTGCCAGCAAGTAGCAGAAAGCCTTCTTGTTAGAACGTCCAACACGACCACGCATCTGGTGCAAGTCGCTGAGTCCGAACGTATGGGCGTTGTTTATGATAATGGTATTGGCATTCGAGATATCAATGCCATTTTCTATGATTGTAGTCGAAATCAAGACATCATAGTCATAATTTGCAAAATCAAGAATAACATGTTCCAATTCCTCGCTATCCATGCGTCCGTGTCCCACACAAACCCTGGCATCGGGCACGTGTCTGTTGACAATTCCCACCAACTCGGGCAAAGATGCAATACGATTGGTAACGATGTAGACCTGACCATTACGGCTCATCTCAAAATTGATGGCGTCAGCAATAACCTCAGCCGAGAAATTGTGCAATTCTGTCTGAATAGGATAACGATTGGGCGGTGGCGTCTGAATGACGCTCAAGTCGCGTGCTCCCATCATGCTGAACTGCAAAGTGCGCGGAATAGGCGTTGCGGTTAATGTAAGTGTATCAATATTGGTTCGGTACTGGCGGAGTTTCTCCTTGGTACTAACGCCAAACTTCTGTTCCTCATCTATGATAAGAAGCCCCAAATCCTTGAATTTTACAGATTTGCCGATAAGTTTATGGGTACCGATAACAATATCCACAGAACCGTCGTTTAAACCAGCCAGGACCTCCTTAACCTGAGCGGCAGTACGGGCACGCGACAGATATTCAATCTTAACGGGAAAATCCTTCAAACGCTTTGAGAATGTATGAAAATGCTGATATGCCAATACGGTTGTGGGCACAAGCACCGCTACCTGCTTGCCATCAGTACAAGCCTTGAAAGCAGCGCGAATAGCCACTTCTGTTTTGCCGAAACCAACATCACCACACACAAGGCGATCCATAGGTCTGCTTTTCTCCATGTCGGTTTTCACATCCATCGTAGCGCGACTCTGATCGGGAGTATCCTCATATAGAAACGAAGCCTCCAATTCATGCTGTAGATAGGTGTCGGGCGAGAAAGCGAATCCCTTCACTTCTCGACGCTGGGCATACAGTTTGATGAGGTCGCGGGCAATGTCCTTAATCTTGCTCTTGGTGCGTTCCTTCAGATGTTTCCACACCACAGAATTCAGTTTATGAACGTGTGGTGGTTCTCCCTCCTTGCCTTTATATTTACTAACCTTATGCAAGGAATGAATACTGACAAAAACTACATCTCCGTCCTTATAATCAATTTGTATAACTTCCTGAAGTATTTCACCTTGCTTTATCTTCTTTAAACCACCAAAGCAACCAACTCCATAATCAGTATGAACAACATAATCACCTATTTCAAACTGTTGCAGTTCCTTTAGGGTAAGCGCCATCTTTGCCGACCGCGCTTTCTCACTCTTAAGGTTGTATTTGTGATAGCGGTCAAAAATCTGATGGTCGGTAAAGAGGCAAATCTTCAGGTCATTATCGATGAAACCAGCGTGAAGCGTGTGCTGGACGGCCGAGAAAGGTATTTCACGTCCTTGGTCTTCAAAGATGCTCTTCAAACGGTCTGTTTGCTTCAATGAATCGGCCAATACAAATAACGAATATCCATCCTGTAAATAACGTTGCATGGCATCGTGAACCATATCAAAGTTCTTATGGAAAACAGGCTGTGGAGAAACATTGAAATGAATAACAACATCATCCTTCCCTACCTCATCACGGTCGCTCAACGCACCCGATTTTGCCTCCACGCGACGGAACCCAAGTACCTCGCGCTTGAACTGTTCCCCTTGCACCAAAGTCTTTTCGCGCTCCCAAACCTTCTGTTCGCCGGTAGCATCCTGTTCCATGGCTGCCTGAGCAGAGAATCCAGTTTCATAGATATGATGCACGGATTCACACAGATACGTAAGATCACGCATTACCAATACTGTGTCGCTTGGAAGAAAACTCAAGACACTCTCTTGCGTGTGCCGTGTATGTTGCAGTTCTGGAATGATGGTGATGGAGTCCTTCTTGCTAAGCGACAACTGCGTCTGTATCTCGAACGTACGTATGCTATCTACTTCATCGCCAAAGAAATCAACACGATAGGGATTCTCGGAGGAGAAGCTATAAATATCGACAATACTACCACGAACAGCAAACTGACCTGGTTCGTAAACATAATCCACACGACGGAAACCGAAATCCACAAGAGTGTCCTGCAGGAAAGTGATATCCAACGATTCACCTTGGTTCAGTTCAAGCGTCTGTTCTGACAGTTCATCATGCGAAACAACCAACTCACACAAGGCATCGGGGAAAGTCACGATGAAAAGTGGCATTTTCTTCGATGCAACACGACTGAGCACCTCCGTTCGGAGTATTTCATTGGCAGGATCTTTCTGTCCATATTTAACGGCCCTTCTGAAAGAACTGGGAAAGAACAACACACTCTCCTCACCCAGCATCTTGCTGAGGTCATGATACAAGTAGCCACCTTCCTCTAAATCATCAGCAACAAAAACAATCGGCGACTTCAGGGATTGCGGTTGGGCAACGCTAAGGGCCGCGAAAGCCAAAGGCAAGCATGAGGCCTGTATGCCATCTATTTTGCACCTAAAAGACTTTTCACCACACAAAACCCGCCCCAGAGATTTTACCCCAGGGTGGGTGGCGTATTGGGACACAAGATCCTTAATATCCATCATTCTTAATATTTAGTGATACAAAGTTACTACATTTTCCCTTTATTATTTGCCATTTCACAAGAAAAAAGAGCAAAAATTTGCTTATATAAATAGTATTGCTTAATTTTGAACCTAAATTTGAATATAAAAACTTAACTATAAAATACTATGAGATTAGGCGCAACCGAGATTATCATAATTGCATTGGTAGTACTTTTGCTTTTCGGAGGAAAGAAGATTCCTGAATTGATGCGTGGCATGGGCAAAGGCGTAAAAAGCTTCAAAGATGGAATGAACGGCATTGACGAGCCCACATCAAACAACACGCAGAAGACTGACACACAATCGAATGGAAAAGAGTGAAGAAGTAGGCACAACATTCTGGGATCATCTCGATGCGTTGCGTTCTACTCTGATTCGCATTCTTATTGTCACCATATCATCGGCATGCTTGTGCTTTTGCTTTAAGGATGAGTTGTTCAGCGTAGTGCTGGCCCCGTCTTCAAGCGACTTCTTCGTATACAAATGGATGGGAGGCGACCCTTTCAAGTTGCATCTCATCAACACGGAGCTCACAGAGCAGTTCATGATACACCTCAAGGTGGCATTCCTGGCAGGTGTTCTTATTGCATCACCTTATATCATTTATGCTCTGTTCAAGTTTATCAGTCCTGCACTCTACCAGCACGAGCGACGCTATTCCACACGAATCGTTCTTAGCGCTTACTTGATGTTTCTTTTGGGAGTAGCCGTGAATTATTTCACCATATTTCCCGTTACAGTCAACTTCCTGGGAACATACCAAGTCAGTACAGAAGTAGAGAATATGCTGACAATCAGCAGTTTCATTGATACACTCCTAATGATGAGTCTGGTATTCGGCATTATGTTTGAGATACCCATTGTATCATGGTTGCTGGCCCGATTCGGATTGTTGAAAGGCCGTTGGATGACGAAATACAGGCGACATGCTATTGTGGTTATACTCATTGTGGCTGCCATCATCACTCCCACGAGCGACGCATTTACACTGGCATTGGTTTCACTTCCTATATGGGGACTATACGAAGCCAGTATCGGCATTGTAAAGGCAACAGAGAAACAACGTTAGCTAATGCCATTACACAATGGTGAAATTAACTTAAAAAACTATGAAATAACTAAAAAATCATGTTACGAAAAATCAGAATTACGTTGGCAAGCATAAGCCTGTTGCTTATCACATTGCTATTTCTCGACTTTACCGGCGTGCTTCATCATTGGTTTGGCTGGCTTGCTAAGGTTCAGTTTCTACCTGCTGTATTAGCGCTTAATGTTGTTATCATTATAGCGCTGGTACTCATCACGTTATTATTTGGAAGAATATATTGTTCCGTCATTTGTCCATTGGGTATCATGCAGGACGTTATCGCCCGTTTCCGACGCAAGAAGAACAAGTACAGTTACTCTCCTGCCAAGGACTGGTTGCGCTACCCTATCCTGGTTGTTTTCATCGTTGCCATCATTGCAGGCATCGGCTCTGCTGCCGTTGCATTGTTGGCTCCCTACAGCAGTTTTGGACGTATTGCCTCCAACCTCCTGCAACCCATCTATCTTTGGGGCAACAACATCCTGGCTGGCATCGCAGAGCATTATGAAAGTTATACTTTCTATGAAGTAGATATCTGGATGCGTAGCCTACCCACATTCATTATTGCCTTGGGAACCTTCCTTGTAATCAGCGTTCTGGCACTCAGAGGTGGACGAACCTATTGCAACACCATCTGTCCTGTGGGCACAGTATTGGGTTTTATTGCCCGCTTCTCCATCTTTGGCATTCACATCGACAAGGATAAGTGCAGAAAGTGCGGCAAATGTGCCAAGAACTGTAAGGCATCTTGCATTGACAGTCAGACAATGACTATCGACAAGAGTCGTTGTGTAACATGTGGAAACTGCCTGAACAAGTGTGCGTTTGGAGCCATTCATTATGCACCCATAATGAAAGGTAAAGACTGCAAGCAACCTGCAACAGAAAACCGTACGCCCAGTCAAAATGAAAGTTTGCAAAATGAAGTGAAGCAGGAGCAGACTGCTTCTGCAAACGAGGCACACGCAAACGTTGATGAGAGTCGCCGTTCCTTCCTCACAAGCACAGCACTTCTGACCAGTACTGTTGCCTTGGCACAAACCGAGAAGAAGGTCGATGGTGGTTTGGCTATAGTAGAAGACAAGTTGATTCCTGTACGCAACACTCCCATCACACCGCCTGGATCGCTCTCAGCACGCAACTTTGCTCAGCATTGCACAGGTTGCCAACTCTGTGTCAGCCAGTGTCCCAACAAGGTACTTCGTCCCAGTGCCGGACTTATGACATTGATGCAACCAGTCATGAGTTTCGAACGAGGATACTGCCGTATAGAGTGCAACCGTTGTTCACAGGTTTGTCCCACTGGTGCCATCCGTCCCATCACAGTAGAAGAGAAGACAAGCATCCAGGTTGGTCATGCCGTATGGGTAAAGAAAAACTGTGTTGTGCTCAATGATGGCGTAACTTGCGGAAACTGTGCACGCCACTGCCCTGCCGGTGCCATTCAGATGGTACCTTCTGACCCCAATAACGAAGCATCTCCTCTCATCCCTGCTGTCAACGAGGCCTATTGCATTGGTTGCGGAACATGCGAGAATCTCTGTCCCGCTAATCCCTCGGCCATCTATGTGGAGGGACACGAAGTGCATAAGGAAATCTAAAAAATATAATTATGAAAGATATCAATCGCAGAACATTCCTCAAAAGCCTGGGCACAGGAGTGGTGGCTTCAAGCGCACTCCTTTCGGCCTGCAAGGGCAAGGAACAACAAATACAAAGTACCACCGCCAATCTGCAAGAACCTCCCACCGACAAGATGACCATGCGCACCAACCCCAACACGGGCGAGAAGGTGTCGATATTAGGTTATGGAATGATGCGTCTTCCGACTGTAGCCAATCCACAAAATGAGGGTGAGCCTGCATTCGACCAGGAAATGATTAACAAGCAGGTGGACTACGCCATTGAACATGGAGTGAACTATTTCGACACAAGTCCAGCCTATTGTCGCGGAGAAAGCGAGACTTGCACGGGCATTGCCTTGGCACGCCACAAACGCGAAGAGTACTTTGTTGCCACCAAACTGTCGAACTTCGCTCCTCAAACATGGTCGGCCGAAGCCAGCAAGGAGATGTTCAACAACTCGCTTAAATATCTGCAAGTTGACTATGTTGACTACCTGCTCTTGCACGCTATTGGCGGAACCAGTCGCGACTTGGAAGGCAACGATCTTGATTCTGAAGAAACCTTCAATGCCCGTTATATGGATAACGGCATCCTTGACTGGTTGGTTGAGCAGAAAAAAGCAGGCAAGATTCGCAATCTCGGATTCTCTTATCATGGAGACATCGACATCTTCGACATGCTTTTGCAATGGCACGATGAGGGCAAGTATCACTGGGATTTTGTGCAGATTGAGTTGAATTATCTCGACTGGAATTTTGCCGATGAAATCAATCCCAGCAATACCGATGCCGTATATCTGTATGGAGAATTAGAGAAGCGTGGCATTCCTGCCGTTATCATGGAACCCTTGCTGGGTGGACGCTTGGCTAATGTGCCCGACTTTATCCTCAGCAAGATGAAGAGTCGCCGTCCCGAGGACTCTGTGGCAAGTTGGGCGTTCCGCTTTGCCGGTACACCCCAAGGAGTGATGTGCGTATTGAGCGGAATGACCTTCATAGAACAAGTTCGCGACAATATCCGTACCTACGCTCCCCTCGAACCTATCAGCGAAGAAGAGAATGCATTCCTGCTTGACATCGCCAATGACATTTACAACCTACACGAGATTCCATGCACGGAGTGTAAGTATTGCATGCCTTGTCCCTATGGTCTGAATATCCCCGAAATCTTCAAGCATTACAACAAGATGATCAAGGAGGGTAATATGCCCAACAACCCCGAACGTGAAGACTACGCCAAGAAGCGCAAGGCCTTCCTGGTAGGTTACGACCGTAGCGTGCCACGACTCCGTCAGGCCAACCGTTGCATTGGTTGTGGAGAATGCGAGACACACTGTCCACAAAGCATACACATCCGCCAAGAACTCAACAAGATTGACGAATTCGTAGACAGACTAAAAACAGAAAGCTACGTATAGCATTTCAGAAAGTAAAAGCCCACATACTGACCTTAAAAAGTCTATGTGGGCTTTAACATTCCCTTTTTTATGTTAGAAGAGGAAAGAGCGAAAGTTAAGACTATTGGTTTCTTTCTGTTTAATGGCCGATTGCATACCAGCAATGGCGGTGTCGAAAAAGAAATGAATGAGGTGCTCGTCGGTTCCCTCCTGACGTATCATACGCAAGGCCGACAAATAACTGTCACGTTGCTCTAAAGGAATGATAACGAGTGGATAATCCAATCGTTGCAGAATGAAGTTAGAGAGCAGTCGACCAGTACGCCCATTGCCATCGCGGAAAGGATGGAGATACTCGAAGAAACCATGGAAGCGTGCAGCTACTACCATAGGATGGATGCCATTGGTTAATGCTTCTTCTGTAGAGCGAAGCAATGATGGAATACGGGCAATGAGTTGTTCATGATCACCAAAAAGTGTGTCACCGGCAGCCATATCGCAGGTGGTATATTCTCCTGGCACGGCATCAGGCACACGATAGGTCAGCGTATGCAATGTGCATAGGCGGTTTATATCCTTTATCAGGGGTTCATTGAGAAGTGCGGCCTCTCTTGCCTCCTTCATCATATATTCAAAGGCGCAAAAATGATCCAGAATCTCGAATGCCTCAAACAATGACTTATCCCGGGGAACCATGCCCAGTCCTTTATCCTTCAGTTCACGAGTGTCATCGACAGAGAAGCTGTTGCCCTCTATGGCACAGCTGTGAGTGGAAAACAAAACCTCGGCATAGTCAAAGTATTCCTGCTTTGACATTGGGGTAACTATCTTCTGCTGATATCTCGCCCTCCACTCCTCGTATGTTTTTATTTTCTCTGTGAACATAACCTGAGTGCAAAGATAGTATATTTCCTTTTAACGACAAAGAAATCTTCGTCTTTTCTACACGACGAAATAACGTCACACTTGTCACACGTCACAATACAAAAAAAGAGAAACCATTTCACCCATGAATTTGAAACACCGATTCTTTTAGTCAAATGAAGTCCATATTTTGGTTCGTGTGACGAGTGTGACATGTGACAAGTGTGACAGAAATAACCTTGTTCCTTCCGCACCCGTATACAGGAATCCTTTCCTGTAAATAGATACAAAACTGCTATAATTTTTCTTTACACAAATTAACCAAGACTAATTTGTCAACAGAAAAATCAAAAAGGAAAAAGATGCTATTTTGTCAAAATTTTAAAATTATAACTAATTGATAATGAGATGTGTTTTCGTTCATTACACGAGGTGCACCCGAGGTGCTTCCGTAGTGCCTGTGCAAATTGCAGGGACACCTCGTGCAAACGTAAGGTTCACCTCGGGTGCTGATCGGAGTAAGAAAAAGCATCTCAAAAAAACGAAATATTCTTTACATTAAGCCATCACGAATCAAAAAGCATCGTACTTAACAAATTATGCGAACACTATTGTGGCATAAATGCTATTTTGCAATGCGAAAGATAAATTAAAAGGATTTATTGGCACTTTTTAATAAAAGTTTGGTTAAGTCAAGAATTTCACTTATCTTTGTAAACGCGTTGTTATTGAACGTTTATTATCAACCATAAAGCGAAAAACAAAATATAATATTATGAAAAAACTGCTAATACTTTTATCTGTCACGGTTTCATCATTAGTTTGTAATGGTCAAAACATAAAGCCCTCCACTCCAAGTGGCACATTAGTACCTACGGGTACTCGCATATCGGCATCCGATTCGAATATCCAGTATCTGGGGCGCATATCCTACAAGAACCCCGAATCGCCCATGTTCACCTTCCCAAGCGTACAGATTCGCGCCACATTCACAGGTACCAGTCTAAAAATGATTGCTAAACCTAAGAGCGGATATTTCATGGCACAGATTGATCGTAGTGAGGCTTTCAAGGTTTCGTTCAACAGCGAGCGCGACTCTATTGTGACACTCGCTACTGCCCTACCCGACGGCACTCACCAAGTACGCCTTATGTACGTCACCGAGGGTTACGATCGCCGTGCCGAGTTCCGTGGTTTCCTGCTTGACAAGGGACAGCGACTACTCCCCCCACCGGCAATGTCCGACCGTAGGATAGAGTTCATCGGCAACTCCATCACTTGCGGATATGGCGTGGAGAGCATCGAGCGTGATGCTGAATTCCAGGACGAGACATGCAACCACTACTATACCTATGCGGTCCGTACGGCACGTAACCTTGAAGCAGAAGAGATTGCCGTTTGCCGTAGCGGAATCGGTGTGTACCGCAACTATAATGGTCCTCGTACTGGCGACAAAATCAACATGAATACGGAGTACACCCACACCTTGCTCTATGACAACAGCGAGCAATGGGACTTCTCACGCTATCAGCCCCAAGTGGTATGCATCAACCTGGGAACCAACGATACCAGCACTTCGGGTGCCGATCCTAAATTGTTGAAAAAGGGATATGAGAATCTGTTGCAAAAAGTGCGTGGCGCCTACGCCAATGCCAAGATTGTGTTCCTTTGTGGTCCCATGATGGGAGGCGATGCCCTCACCTTGGCAAAGAAGACAATGGACGAGGTGGTTGCAGAAGCCAATAAGAAAGGCGACGCACAAGTCTTCCGTTTCGACTTCAAACCACAAAACGGTGACCTCGGCTACGGTGCTTCATGGCATCCCAGTTACTGGCAACATGAGCAAATGGCAGGCGAACTGACTCCATACCTGCGCAAGTTAATGGGTTGGTATTGATAGAACGACAAGGACTTCTGAATTCCCCCTTTGTATATTCCTACTCGTGATGATAGGGTTCACCGTTCAGAATGGTCATGGCACGGTATATTTGTTCCGTGAAGAGCAGACGTATCATCTGATGCGAAAAGGTCATCTGGCTCAGCGAAATCTCTTCATTGCCAAGTTTATGAATCTGAGGGGCAAAACCATAAGGACCTCCCACAACGAAAACCAATCTGCGAGGTCCTGAAGCCATTCGCTTCTGCATCCAAGTGGCAAACTCCATCGAGCGACGCTCCTTGCCATGCTCGTCGAGCAGTACAATGTAGTCGCCAGGTTGCAAAACTTTCTGTATCAGTTCTGCCTCACGGTCTTTCTGCTGATCAGCACTCAGATTCTTGGCACCTTTCAATTCGGGTATTACCTCAATACAGAATGGCATATAATGATTGATGCGCGACACATACTCATCGATAAGTTTGATGATATTGGAATCGGTGGTCTTACCCACCACAAGCAACATGGTCTTCATACTACAACTACTTCACGTGCTTCTTAATCTTCTGCGAACCATCACTCATCGTGGTCTTCTCAATATAGAATCCCTTGCTGGGACGACCGCTCAACTGAACGCCATCTGCGTTGTAGAATATGGTTGACAATTCTTCTACTTCATCTGTCTCGACAACCTCAATGGGAGTCTGCTCGTCAACGGCTTGCGTACTGAACTGGTAACGATCAAAATAGACAGTTCCGCTGGCAGAGGTAAACACAAAATACAGATAAGTATAAGTCTTGCCTTCGGGTATGACCTCCGACAAATCAACACTATAATTGCGTAATGTACTGCCCTTGAAGTCAATGGTGGCAATGGGTGATGCATTGTTCTTGTTAGGACGGATTTCCAAAGTACCGGTTCCTTTGAGACGGGCAGAAACGGACTTAGCACCTTCGGGGAAAGTGATGGAACGTACCATTGTCCAGTCGCCAGCATGAACATTGCCGACATAAAAGGCACTACCACTCTTCAAGACATTAATTCCGGCACAGTTTGCCATCGTTTCGGCCTCAATCTGATCAGTACCTACAAGGCGATTTTCCGAAATGGCGGTAGGACCAGCATTAGTCATCTTGGCTTGTGAAATCTTGCCTGTTGACTCCTTAACAGTAACGGCATCAATGGCAATGCCACGGTATCCGCCATTCAGCCCCATCGTCTTAGCCAAGGCTTGGGTGTGATAGGTCATGTAGTATTTATCACCAAACTTCTGCAAATGACTGTGGTTGTTTCCCCAAGGATAGTTGAAACTGCCTGGGTTTTTCAACATCTCACCGGCATACTTCCACTTGCCATTGACAGGGTCGTCGGTAGTCATCATCAAGATGCTACAATTGCCGGGACAGGCATAACTGCCTTTGCCTGAATACTTGCTCCAATCGCCAGAGTTGCACGACCAGCCACCGCTATACGAGAACACAAACTGACCATTGATGTAATTCAACTCATTAGCCTCAAAATGGAAAGGAGCAGGAATCTCCATAATATCACCATCCAGTGATGTCATGTTCTTGCCAAGTTTAACGATGCGCGCATTACCAGGCATGAGTTTAGAACCCGTTGAGTTGGGATCACCACCGCCAAAGGTAAGCCAGCCATTTCCCTCATCATCAATGCATACTCCAGGATCGATGATATTGCTCTGATTGCCACGACCAGGGGTGTTCCAATTGATAAGCGCACGACCAATAGGATCTTTCCAGGGTCCCGTAGGCGAGGTTGAAGTCAGCACACCGATGCCCGACGCCGAATTGGTATAATACAAGTAGAAATGCGTCTTTCCGTCCTTCTCTACCCTACTCACAATACTGGGAGCCCACGAAGTAGCAATCCAGGGAGAAAGCGACTTGACGTCGATGGTGCCGTGATAAGTCCAGTTCACCAAATCTGCGGAACTCATACACACCAACTGCGTAATCTTTCCGTAGGTATTGTTGTCACCATTCTTGGTGGTGTTATACTCTAATTGGTCATTTGTACCATAGATATACAAACGGCCATTGTACTCAACCGCTGTTGGGTCGGCACATAAGTTGTAAGGCAGAATGGGATTTACATAACCGTCACTCTTGTTTGCTTTTGCCAAGGTCTGGCTGAATGTCTGTACCGGCACCATCAACATGGCGCAAACTGCCAACTTAAAGATATTTTTACTTCTCATGGTCTTCTTCCTTATAATAATATTCGTATGCACCCGCATCAGGAGCATTATCGGCCAAACGACTGTTGCCATAACGGTCAACAAGACAATCGTATTGCTTGGTAATCTGGGCATCAGCCATTCCGCGAATGCTACTCAGCGAATCGGGCGTGAAATCGAACAAAAACCTGGGGTTACACTCAATCAAGGCAAAATTCCTAGTACCATAACGCTTGGGCGCATTGACGTCATCCTTCTTATAGTCTAACGTATCCTTGTCGTATGTGATATTAGCGAATCTCTCCTCGTCATCGCTTTCCACGGTACGGAGATAGCAATTCTTGAAAAGATAGTTACACCTTGTGTCCTGGTACTCTTCTATATTTCCCATGACCACATCTTGTGCCCATCCCATTATCACGCAGTTCATGAACTCTGCCTTATGCAAGGGATGCGAGGCTTCTTCCTTCCCCTCTTCCGTGGTATTGGCCAGATACAAAGCATCACCATATCCAATCTTCCAAGGATAATACTGAGCCAACGTGCAATGAACAAAGGTATAACTGCCACCCAGCAACGATACGCAATGCCCCAGCGTGTTACTTATCTGCGTACCTATCACCTCGACATTCGTGTCCTGGGCATCAATACCGGCACCATCCAGATTATGCACAACACAATCGCGCATTTTCAAGGCAATTGTCGATGAAGAAAGCAGGCTATCCAAGCGTACACCATACTGTCCGCTATGCACATCACATTGAGTCATCACATTCTCAACACTCTCACCATAGAAATGGATGCCACCCCAACGGTTCGCGGTATTGTCATACGGCAAGTTTTCGAGCAGATGGTCCAGACGGTCACCTCTGAACACGATAGGCTTTTCTTGCGTTCCTTCCGCCAGGAGTTTGCCATGAACAAAAAGCGACACGCTGTCGTGAAACATCAGGCAGACACCGGGTTCAATGGTCAACGTCGCATCCTTGCCAACAACCAAAGAGTCATACACAAGGTAGGGTCTGCCAGCTTTCAGTTGTCGGTCTTCGGCAATGACTTCGCCTTTCAACACATAAACATCCTGACCATCAGCTTGCAACAGCACACTTTGTGTCACTCCACTCTCTAATGTAAAGATGAGTTCATCCTCATAATGAATGGGTTCGTCGCTATCTACCTCGGGCAGAAGCACTTCAAGTTTAACAAAAATGCTGTCCTTACCCCTTACCTCAAAGTCCTCGCCAACACTATTATATAGATAATGACCGTCAACATTAGCACGGAAACGACTGGCAGAACCATCTTTCAGACAAACCTGACGGATACGCAAACCATCTTTGTTGTTGTTGAACACAAACAAGGTCTTGGTCGGCGAACTTTGCGTGGAGATGACGGTATCAAACGAAACGGTATCTTTTGAAAACGTGAGTTTTGCAGAGGGCGAAACTGTCCAGGTATCGTAATCACTACACGACACCAACAGGCACAGCAAACCTACACAAAGGCAAGTCCACACCCTTCTGCATATACCTTTCTCAGACATCATTTCTTAGATTTCCTTCAAAACAGCCAACAGATGGTCCCAAACCATTTGTACGGTGGGAATATGCAGTTTCTCGGTCACGCTATGCACGCCACGCAAGGTAGGGCCAAAACTTACCATATCAAGACCAGGGTACTTCTCGCTGAACAAACCGCACTCCAATCCAGCGTGAATACCACGCACAATAGGTTCCTTGCCAAAGAGTTTCTTATACTGCTCTGAAGCCACCTGGAGCAAGCGACTGTTAGGATTCATCGCCCAACCGGGATAGCCTTCACCCACATCAACACGAGCGCCTGCCAATTCAAAGCATGCCTGAATGGTATTTGCCATATTATGACGAGCACTCAGCAAACTGCTACGCTGACTGCTGTTAATCTGAATCTCCTTCTTCTCGGGCACTACATGAATGCTGGCGAGGTTGCTACTGGTCTCAACCAAGTCGATGCACTGGCACATGGCCATGATACCGTTGTCAACTGCCTGACAAGCAGTAATGAGGCGACGAGCTGTATCGTCGTCAATCATCTTTTCGCTGGCATCGGTACTCTGCAGGTCAAATCGGGCGTTGCGCTCGGTAGCCTCGTACTCTTGTTCAACATCGGCAATGAAAAGGTTCCAGTCTATGGTAAGTTGTTCTTTCCATCCCCAGGGCACAGCCACTACTACGCTTCCATTGGCAGGAATGGCATTGTGAAGTCCACCAGACTGTACATCAATAAGGTGCAAGTCGGTCTTCTTCATTGTCTGATAAAGGAAACGCATCAGCAACTTGTTGGCATTGGCACGTTTCTTGTCAATGTCGTCGCCACTATGTCCACCAGTCAATTTTTCAATACTTATCTTGGCAAAGAACATGCCCTTGGGCACATCCACCTCTTTATAATCAAAGATGGCCTGAGTACGGCAACCGCCTGCGCAACTGATGAAGATCTGTCCCTCGTCTTCACTATCCAAATTGATGAGGTACTTGCCCGTCATGAAACCTGGTTTCATCTCAAAAGCACCGGTCAGACCCGTCTCCTCATCACGGGTAAAAACACACTCAACAGGGCCATGCTCAACATCTGTTGCCGAGAGCAATGCCATCTCCATAGCAACACCAATGCCGTCGTCGGCTCCTAAGGTAGTGCCATTGGCACGCATCCATTCGCCATCAATAACCGTCTCGATAGGATTATTTTCAAAGTCGAACGAACCGTCACTGGGTTCACATACCATATCCATGTGACTCTGAAGAATCACGGTAGGCTTGTCTTCCATACCCTTGGTGGCGGGCTTACGGATAATGACATTGCCACATTCATCGCGTTGTGTCTCCAATCCAAGTTTCTTACCATAGTTCAACAGGTAATCCATCATCTTGTCCTCCTTCTTTGAGGGACGGGGAATCTTATTTACTTCAGCAAAACATTCGAAAACACTCGCTGGTTTTAGTTCAATTTGACTCATATTTAACGATATTTTATATAAAATGTGCAAAATTTGGTTAAAAGAAGATGCAAACTATCGATTTGTTGACAATAATACTGTATCTTTGCGTTGCAAATATACGAAATAATGTTGAAAGTAGGACTTCTTTGCCTCGGAATTATAGCAATAGCAATGCTCTTTTTGTGTGTCGGCATCTTTTTTGGACGCAGACATACATTCCGTAGCCAGCACATTGGACAAAGTTCCGCCATGCGTAAACGAGGCATCCATTGCGTACAAAGCATGGATGCGATGGAACGAAAACAAGCCGACAGCAAGTTTCGCGTCAGAGAACGTGGATAGAGAGAAAACTTGGGCGCTTATCCTTAGAGGTGCTTTATGATTGAGCGTACAGGAAGGCGGTTTTTCCCACCTCAGAGCACTCACTTATGCCCTGACTTGACGCACAGTATGAAGCAGAAAGGAAGAACAAGAAATACTACTTTCAAAACATTCGAATAAAATAACAATAACAAATAAATCGAAAATGAAAAAACTATTTATGATGGCCGCAGCCGCAGCTGTATTGGTTAGTTGTGGATCAAAGGCAGAAAAAGAGGACGCTGCTCCCGTTAAGAAGGGTTCAGCCCCCGAAAGTGCTGTACGCATTGCATACGTTGAGGTTGACAGTTTGATGTCAAAGTATCAGTTCTGCATTGACTATAGCGCAATCATGGCCTACGAGTACGAGAACATCCAAAAGGAGCTGGCTGGTAAACAGCGTACACTCGAACAGCATGCAGCCGCTATGCAACAGAAATACGAAAGCAACGGATTCAGAACCAAGGACGAGTTGGAGCGCGCACAAAACGGTATTGCACGCGAACAGCAGGATTTGGCAGTTCTTTCTGACCGTCTGAGCGCAGAGTTTGGCAACCGTCAGGCTGAGTACAACATCGAGATGCGCGACAGTATCCAGGCGTTCCTGAAGAGCTACAACCAAAAGCAGAAGTTTGACTTCATCCTCTCAAAGGGTGGTGACAACATGCTCTATGCAAACCCCGCTTACGACATCACCGACGAGGTTATCGAAGGTCTGAACAAACGCTACAAGGCAAAGCCCGAAATTGCAGAGAAACTGAAAGAAGCAAAGAAGGCAGAAGGTGCTGACAAGAAGTAATTTACATCACATAAACTTAAAGCGTCACTATAACAACATAGTGACGCTTTTTTTATACAAAAACAAAGAACCGCAAGCATGCAACCGTGCGAACCTAGGCACTTCCGTTTTACATCTTGTTATGCGTATTGATTGATGATTATCTTCAGTTCGTTTAGTCTCATGGCTCCACTCTGGCGCCATACCACTTGACCACTTCTGAAGAGCATGAGGGTAGGAACGGATTGGATGCGATAGGCATTTGCCAACGCCTCATTCTTGTCTATGTCGAGTTTGACAATGCGGATGCTTTCACCAAGTTCCTGCTTGACCTGTTCGAGTACTGGATGCATCTGTTTACAAGGACCACACCATATAGCGAAGAAGTCAACCAATGTCAGTTGTTTCCTATTGATAATGTCATTGAACTTTTCCATTTCCGAATAGTTTTAATTGTTTGACTATGCAAAGATACGACTTTAGTCACAAATGATCAATATTTGTTCATATCAAATAATAAATCATCCATTACTGTTGCTTATCCATGGATAGTGTTACCACGGAAAAATCTTCGTGTCTCTATCATATCTCAATATCCAAGCCCACCCGTAAGACGGAGATTGATGCCATCACAGTTGATGAGCATTTCTGGATGCATTTTCTGTTCATCCCATGTAGACGGTACCGTGCCGTGTATCTGTTCCAACACAGATTGTGCCTTGCGTTGTAGCATGGTGGTTAGTGTATTAATACCCGTGTGGAACTGCTGGTTGGTGTAGAATCGATTAGGTTCTGTGCCGGCCTTCTTCCCCATCTCCTTGCGCACATTTTTAAGAAACTTCTTCATGGCACCATCCTGGATGTACTGGCAACAGAGCATTTCAAGGTAATGGTAATAGCGTGCCTTGTACTGCTCGTTTGCAAGCAAATTCATGAAAAACTTGCGCTTATCCAGTTTCTCGGTGAAAGGGGTGTTGATGGGGAAGTTAATAATCTTATTGACCTCATCTGGTGTGCTTTGACCCAAATCGGCTCCAGGCTTGGCGATAGAAAAACCCTCGTTGCCCCAACCGCTCATCATCGGCATGTCCCAATGTGGATGCTCACCCTCGTGGACGTGACCACCATCGTGCGAGATGGAGTCTCCTTGGGCATAATGCTCACCGAAACCAGACCAGTTACCCCATTGTGAAGGATCAAAATCACCCCAGTCGCCCCAATCGCCTTCGTCGTCAGGATAACCGCTCCATGCAAGGTTATAATCCCAAGGCAAGAGCGAGATTCTTCCGTTTGCCTCGTAAAGGTAGAAGTTCTGGGTATTATGTCCCGTCATGCAGTCAAAGTTCACCGCCATCGTCTGTAAAGCCATGTATTTCATCACACCCTCAACATCCAGATGGTTGTCAATGTCCAGACTACGGTCCACACTCTTGAACGCTGCCACCACGTTTTGCATGGAAGCCTCACCGCCACCCACCTTTGCCTCGCGTGCAATGTCTGCATAGGCATTCAGGTCATCGCCTTTGTAGGAAAGGTTGTGGTAAGGTTTGTAGATGTTACTCTTCGTGTTGGGATAGTTGCGGTGGCAGAAGTCCTTGTCGACGGGTTCAACGAGAAGGTAGTAACCTTGCAACTGACCGTTGACGCGTATCTCGGCAAAGTTGGTGAGCGGAGCCGGAAGTTCTATGTAACGAGCCATGTCATAGACGATGGCATCCTTGATCTGCGAGGCATCCCAGATGTTATTATTGAGAAGAATCTTTGAAAGACCATGATACTTTTGTCCTTTCTTGAAGTAATTGAGTTTAAGCGTGAAGCTGTATCTATCCGACGTCATTCCAGCCACATCATCAAGGCTGCTAGCACCCTTGGTGCGAATGGCTACACTATCCAGACGCTCGCCATTGATGGTGACGTTGCACAAGTGATATTGCTTGCGCCGTGCTTCCTTGAGGATATTCTGCCATGTACTGTCAGGCATATCAAGTTCAACCCGTGCCATCTTTCCCTGTGCGAAGAGCATTACGGGATAGTCATTCGTGGTTTTGCCTTTCGAAAAGGACGATGTGCAACAAAGCAGGAAGATTGCAAATGTCAGTAAAATAGTTCTCATTGCCTATAAATTTACGTTGTGTATAATCAGATTAGAACATTGACGGACCGTACTCACCGAATCCAGCACCATGGTAGTCGGGAACGGATTCTGCATCGCGAGTGCTTTTCTTGCCACTTGCCTTATAGGCCGAAATCTTGTAGGTGAAGGTACAAAGGAAGTAACGAGGCATGAAATTGCGATAGTTAGTGCGTATATTGGAATCGCCTACATTGCGCGAAAAGCCTTTGTTCGAACCTAGAATGTCGTAGAACTGCAGCTTGATTTCGGCCGCGTTGTTCTTGAGGAACTTCTTGCCGATAGACGCGTTCCACACCCATTGGCTGATAGCCTGTGGCTGCGACGGACCGCCATAGTATTGCCATCCCAGTTCCTGATCGGTAGTAAAAACATTCCAGAACGTCCAGTTAAGCATTATGTTGAGGTCGTGATTTACGAATCTTTGTTTCTGAATGTTACCCTCTCGGTTGTTGACCCACTGTAGTTGAGGGAAGTAAAACAAGCTGAAGTTGAGATCCTGAGATATGTTGCTCGTGATGTCGAGGCTTGGGTTGAGGTCGAACGTCTGGGTACGTGTCTCAAACATCGTGATACCAGGCTTTCCCGTAGCAAGGAGTTCATAATAGAGTTTGTTTGACGGATTCGTCGAGTATCCACCACCCAACGAGATGTTTACGTTGCTCATGATGGCATCAAACGGGAAGCCGTAACCGAAGTCGACGAACGATGAAAGCTGACCGTTACGATTGACCGGACGAGTGACCGTGGCACCCGGAGCCAGTTCAAGCCCGCGGTATGCCTGACTGCCGAAACCATATTCGGCTGGCAACATGTCAAAACGTACTGAACTGGTGGTGCGATTAGTGAGAATCTCATTGCTGATACGTCGCTGTGTTGCATTTACACCACCGAATATCATGAAATTCTGCGCCGTCTCGGTATTGGTATAAATCATATTGAAGTGCACGTTATGCAAGATTGTCTGCTCCAGGTCAGGATTTCCAGCCGTGTAGCGCAGACGATTGGTCGTGTTGACGCTCTCCTGAAGGTTACTGACACTTGGCGCCTGACTGCGCGAGCGGTAATCAATGCGGTACTGCGTGCCACCCTTGGTGCGATACTCAAGACGGAATGTTGGGAGAAGACTATTGTAACTCTTCGACGTACTGTAGAGGTTGTGCATGTAGAAGTAATCCTGCTCGCCCGATATGCGGGCATTCTCAAAGCGCAGGGTGGCATTCGCACGCAGGGTTCCGTGGTTGAAGTTCAATCCGACCTCACCGCTGTTGCGTAACTGCTTCTGGAAATAGGTATTGGTATTAAGCGAGTCGTGGCGCAAAATCTGGCTGAACTCCTCGTCAGCATAGAAGTCATAGAGCATGCTACGACGTGCCTGGCTGCAGTTCATATCGTAGCGTAATGAGAGGTTCAGTCTTTTGGTCAATGGCTCGACCCACTGGATGTTGCCACCCACATCGCTATTGTCATAACTACTAATGTTGGCTTGGTTTTCCAACAGGCGATTGTTGCCGAAGAACTGGTCTTTGACTTCCCGGCTCTCTGCCTCATTGCCCGATGCACCACCGGAAAGGTTCAAACTAAGCGTGCGACCTGGCTTTACAAAACGGTGACGCCACAGCGCATTGGCATGGGCATTCCATGAATCATTATCGCTGGTACTCTGATTATTGGTGCGCGAGAGGACATCGTTCCACATAGCCAACTGACGGCGATCGGCAGAAACATCCGAGAGATGATGATTCCATGATCGGTCTTCACTCTGACTGTTGCCATCCGACTTCTGGAAATTGAGCGACGGGCGAATCACCAGTTCGTCACGCTCTCCGAGGCGATAGGTGATACGACCACCGAGGCGATGGCTCATTGTATGGTTGAGACTGTTGGAAGCAGAATAGTTTGAAGACTCACGGTCAAGGTCATCCACATAGGCGGTATCTGTCTCGGAAACACGACTTTGGTTGAAGAAATACGAGAGTTCTGTTTCAAGTTTACCATTCAGAAATACATCACTGTAATTCACTCCCAGGCCATTGGTGCGAGCCACTCCACGCTCATCCCATTCGCGCCCCATCATCATGCTTCCTCCCATTTCTTCGTTCGAGAAGTCACGCTCGTTGACATTGTTACTCATGCCCTGAAGCGTGATGCGACGGTCGCCGTTAAAGATGTTGAGATTGAGGCCAGCCTTCCAATAAGTTTTATCGAAGTTGAAGTTGTCCCCCAGTCCTCCAATCACCTTTCCAAAGGTTCCATTTCGGCGGTACGACTTAGTTATCAAATCCATAGCCTTAACAGTCTCTCCATCATCAATACCTGTAAATTCAGCCTGGTCAGATCTCTTGTCGAAGATGTTCACACGATCGAGCATCTCGGCAGGCATTGAACGGAGAGCCATCTTCACATCATTGTCAAAAAACTCCTTGCCATCCACCAACACTTTCTGCACAGTCTCGCCCTGCGCCTTGACTCCATCTTTACCGACCACTATTCCCGGCATCTTGCTCACCAGTGCTTCAGCAGTAGCACCATCTTGCACCTTGTAGGCATCGGCATTGTAACTCAGTGTGTCGCCCTTCTGCTTAATGCGCTGGCTATGACCCGTTTTCACAACCTCGGCCAGCATCTTGGGGTCTTCCTTCATCTTAAACCTCCCCAGCTTTGGTTCAAAGGGCCATATATCGACATCCTTTTGCAATGTCTTATATCCGATATAGGTGAGTTCGAGCGCGTATCTGCCGACATGGCTCAACTCGAAACAGAACTGTCCAACCGTATCCGAAATACAGAACGTCCCCATACCTCCATCTGATGAGGTAACCTTGACCGTCACTCCCACCAATGGAGTATTTGTCTTGCTATCTACCGTAGTACCCGAAACCGTAAATTTGCGGCTGTCTGATTGAGCCGTCACCCATGTGATTCCTACTAACAGCAAAAATATGCATGCTGTCAGTCTTTTTAAAGTCAATACCTTGCAATTCATGTCAGTAATCTGATTATCTATTGCAAAGGTAACGGAATCTTATAGATTTGACAAACCAGTAAATACCAACGCGGAATATTTAAAAGGTGAATCGGAATTATTGGAAGTTGAAAAGAAATGTCATGCCACTCAAACGATGTTCTATCCTACCTATCCAACCATTGTTTGAATTGGGCACTCTTCTCTTTACTTATAATAATATGTTCGTCATTGCAACCGGTCAGTCGCACGATGAGTTTGGAACTGAAGAAGAAACTGATTTTGCGGATGCTGTCGATATGGGCTATATACTGGCGGTTGAGACGGAAGAAGAGGTCTGGATTGAGTTGTTGCTCAAGATCGTTCATGGTAAGGGGGACACGATAGGTTTCGCCTTGCTGAGTGCATGCCACCACAGCGTTGTCCTCCACACAGAAATAGCGGACAGAGTCGGTGCGAAGAGGGATGAGTTCGTCACCACGAGTAACAAGTATGCGTTCACGAAAGCATCGCAGTTCGCGGGCAGCGGAGATGAGGTTTTGGGATTCTTCCTCCGTTGACACCATGAAATTGGCAGATCCGAGCGCGGAGCTTGTAAGTTTTTGAGGTTTCAAGGCTTTGTCCAAGGCACGTGACAAGTCATCCAGTTCTATGGGTTTCAGCAAATAGTCTATGCCGTTGTGGCGGAAAGCCTCCAGTGCATACTCGTCATAGGCAGTGGTGAAGACCACCATACAGCGTGGCATCACGTCATGGAAGGCTTCGAAGACAAGGCGATCGTGCAGACGGATGTCGGAGATGATGAGGTCGTAACGGTTATCACGACTCAGCGCGTCGACCACATCCTCCACGCTCGAAAGCGGGCCAACTACTTCGAGCGTATCATCAATGTCGCTGATGAGTCGCTTCAGGCGCGAGGCGCTCATACGTTCGTCTTCTATGATAAGTATGCGTTTCATCTTTTATAGTCTATCATTCTTATTTTTATTTCGTAGTAGGTGTCAGTCTCTGTAACAATGGGTTCAGGCAAGTGTTCCAAGCGATAGCGTTCACGGAGAAGTCCCTCCCCCAACCCACTCGGCATCATCTGACCCATACCTATAGATACTACATTTTCTGAAAAACCGCCATTAGTGTTAGTAATCACTCCCCTCCCTATTGAAAGGGGTTGGGAATGAGTCATCTTCTGGTTCCCCACAACAATCCATTCACAATCAGAATGAGTAATGGAGACTAATAGTTTCTCGCCCTTTCGGATAGGATTGTGCTTAATAGCGTTCTCGACCAGTGTTTGCAGGGAAAGTGGGAAGAGGCGCTTCTGCATGACGCTCTCCGGCAACTCAATATTCATCTCGATGTCGCCATCCACACGATACTTTTGCATCGATACATAGTCATTAACTAATTGTAGCGACTCTGCCACCGTAACATACTGCCTATCGAGTGTGGAAAGCAGGTGGCGATAGATGCGCGAGAACTGTATAGTATATTGTTCGGCTGCCTCGGGACATTCATGTATAAGTTCGGCAAGTGTGCTCAGCGAGTTGAACACAAAGTGAGGGTCAAGTTTGCTCTTCAGCACCTTCTTCTGCAAAGCTACCAACTCGTCCTTCTGTCGCAGGATGATGCGGTAGAACCGGCTTGTATGATGCACGAGTGTGAACAACGTAGCTACGACGCAAAACACATACAGACTACTCTGTATCAGTTCTTTATCCTCATTTCCGAGCACACTATTATACACACTCTCAAACCCGAATGCCAACAACAGGTTAGCAGCCAGCGTCAGCAAGCACAAGCACGTCTGACTCCAGAAATCTATGCGCCGAAAAACTCCTATGCGCGACAATGCACCACAAATCACCATGCTGGAGAGCACGAACATCGAGCAGTACAGCAGGTCAACTGCAGGCACCAACCACTCGTCAAAGAACGGCCACGTATGACTCATCACACTCCATATCGCTTCGTAGAGTATGAATGTAAGTAGCGACGAAACGCCCCAGTTTCTCAGTATATTTACAAACCTCATTTTTCTGCAAAACTACTATAGGGCGCAAAGTTAGCAAAAATCTGCGAAACAACCGCCCTTGCTAGCAGGCGAACATGAAAACTTTGTCAGTGAAGTAGAAAAAAGAAGATACAAAATTTTAGTAAACAAGACTATGATTGCCTCAAAGCAGAAAGACAGCATTACACTACTAGACGGTACGGAGATACCTATCTCAAGAAAGTATCGTGATTAACAATGAAATGACAAACCAAATTATAACACTGCATTGAACAACCATCCGAGCAGGATAATGGCGAGGGATACGGTTCCGAAAAAGATGAGAATCAGTCGCATGTTCATCACCTTTTTGAGCATCGTGGCTTCGGGGAGTGAGAGGCCAACTACTGACATCACGAAATGGAATTGATTATTAGATTTTCTTTTTATTGAGAAAGATAAATTTAGGAATGATAAAAAAATAACTTGGTACGATTTTATGTACTGTTCATCTTAAATTTAGTCCATAAACATTAGTCAAAATGACTCTTGAAGGACTTGTTTTGTGATGTTTTGGTTTGTAAAATATTTAATATTTACTTATTGACTATCAACTATTTATATTTTAAAATCCGAGGAAAAATTAGTACCTTTATAATTGTGTTTAAAGCAGTTATAATGGTTA